>CBDUDU010000009.1:0-43501 GCA_965366045.1 uncultured Oceanospirillaceae bacterium | reverse complement strand
TTGACGGCGTAGAAGAACTCGATAACCCACTGCCTCGTTGGTGGTTTAACATGTTCATGATTACCATCGTATTTGGTATCGTGTATTTGTTTTTGTATCCTGGCCTTGGCAACTATAAAGGGTATTTAAACTGGACCAGCCACAATCAGTGGGAAGCAGAGATGGCTCATGCCGAGAAACACTATCAGCCTGTGTTTTCTCGTTTTGCGCAATTATCGGTAAAACAAATTTCGAATGACCAAAAAGCCCTTCAAATTGGCCAGCGTATGTTCGCCAATAACTGTGCCTTATGCCATGGCCAAGGTGGTGTGGGTGCCTTTGGCTTCCCTAACCTAAGCGACAACGATTGGCTGTATGGCGGCGACGGTGCAACCATTGAAACCACTATTACCAATGGCCGCAACGGCGCTATGCCACCTTGGGGTGCGGTGTTAGGTGAAGAAGGTATTCGCAATGTCACTAGTTATGTTCTTAGCCTCAGTGGCCAAGAGACTAACGCTAAACTTGCAGCGCAAGGTAAAGTCACCTTCCAGTCTACCTGTGTGGCCTGCCATGGTGCCGACGCAAAAGGTGTTGCAGCTCTAGGCGCACCTAACCTTACCGATAATGTTTGGCTCTATGGTGGCAGCTTCGAAAAAGTGTCGCACACCATTCGTCAAGGCCGTGCTGGCGTAATGCCTGCTCACAAAAACTTGTTAAATCAGGACAAAATCCACCTGATTGCAGGCTACGTTTACGGTTTGTCGCGCTAACTAAAGGTAGCTTGCCTGTCTACTTAAACATACCGCATAAAAAATAACAAAAGCGGAGCCGGGTAAGTGATTGCTCGACTCCGCTTTTTTTTATTAACCTGGGATTAGTGAAACAGTGAAACAAATACCCTTAAAGCAGGTAGCTAGCGACAAACAATATGTCGATCTCTACGCTAAACGCGAGCATATCCACGTTAGGGCCTACAAAGGTTTCTATCGCGGCTTGCGTATTCTTGCCGCTTGGCCATTACTGTTAGCCTATTTCCTCACGCCTTTTGTTACCTGGGGCGGTCGTCAGGCCATTTGGTTTGACTTGCCTCAGCGTCAGTTCCATGTGTTTGGTTGGACTTTTTGGCCACAAGACTTTGCCCTCCTCAGTGGCGTGCTCATTTTGGCGGCCTTTTTGCTGTTTTTTATCACCGTTTTCGCAGGTCGAGTGTGGTGTGGTTATAGTTGTCCACAAACCGTCTTCACCTATGTGTTTATGCGTGCAGAGCGCTTTGCCGAAGGTAACCGTAATGCCCGCATCAAGCTAGATGCACAGCCCATGAGTTTCACTAAACTGCGCAAAAAAGCCTTGAAACATGTGATATGGCTCGCCATATCAGCCGCCACTGCCTTAGCCTTTGTGGGCTATTTCACACCCATACGTGAGCTGGTATCACTCATCGTGAGTTTTGATTTAGGCATGTGGGAAACATGGTGGCTAGGTTTCTTTTTGATAGCCACTTACGTTAATGCGGGCTGGATGCGTGAGCAAGTGTGTATATACATGTGTCCTTATGCGCGTTTTCAAGGCGTGATGTTCGACTCCAACACCTTGATTGTTACCTATGACCAAGCCCGTGGTGAACCTCGCGGCAAGGGCGCTCGCAATGCCGAAGTCACCACGCCAATCAACGACGATGACGCCACTGAGTCGCTGGGTGATTGTGTCGACTGTGGAGTTTGTGTGACCGTATGTCCCGTAGGCATCGACATACGCGACGGCCTGCAATATGAATGTATTTCTTGCGCCGCATGCGTAGACGCCTGCAACGACGTGATGACCCTCTTAAACAAACCAACCGGCCTTATTCGTTACGCCACAGAAAATGTAATTAATGGAGCCACTCATCGTTTGGTCAGCTCCCGCTTCATCGGTTACGCTGTGGCAGTGATGTTGATTGCAGGGTTGTTAGTTTTTCAACTAACCCACCGCGAGCCGTTGGAAATCAGCTTAACCCGTGACCGACAAGCTCTCTATAACGATATGGGTGGCGGTGTTATCGAAAATACCTATTACCTTAAAGTATCCAACAAGGGCCAAGAGCAGGTCGCAGCGCGCATTAGTATCTCCGGCGTGAGAAACTACAGCTATTTAAGCTTGCACAAAATGAGCCTAGCGGCCAATGAAACCAATGAAGCCGTGGTACGGATACAGATGCACGTAGATAACCTAGACACCCCTAACACAGCGATCACTTTTTCGGTAACATCTAGTGCCTATGACGAGTTAGAAATGACTCAAGAATCGCGCTTTATCGCTCCAGCAGATCAATTGTTTTAAGTGAGACTAATCATGCCCCATTCATCACCTGCCACCAACCCTGCAATAGCACCCTGGTACAAACAGCCTTGGCTTTGGTTCCTTCTTGCGCCACTGTTTGCCGTATTTATTTACGGCACGAGTTATGCGTACCTATCCGTAGTCACCTTTGATGGCATGGTAAAAGGTGATTATGCTAAAACCGCTAAGCACTTTAACCAAGATTCATCGCGCTTGGATAAAGCTGCCACCATGGAAATGCAAGCCACTATTAGATTAGACATCCTGACCGGTGATTTGCGTCTGGTTGTGACCTCTTCGCCAACTGTCACCAGCCCAACCTTATTACTGGACGTGGTACACCCGACGATGGCGTCCCTTGACCAACCGATTACCTTAGCGCTGCGTCCAGACGGTTCCTATTATGGTTCACTCAATAAAACCATCGACGGTAAACGCTATTTACACCTCACGGGGTCTGATAACAGCTGGCGTTTAAGCTCCGAAATACACACCCCTTGGCCTGACCACTTTAGCATTATTGCAAACTAAGGACGTTATTCCGGTGAGCCAAACGGACTGTTTTCACTGCGGCCAAGCTGTTGCTCAAGCCAGCCGTTATACCTGCGTAATGGATGGCCAAAGCCAGCCTATGTGTTGCCTTGGCTGTCAAACTGTAGCTCAAACCATTATTGATCAAGGGCTGGCCGACTACTATCGTCATCGCAACTTGTCACAAGCATCATCACCCATTCTGCCGACTGCACTCGACCTGAGTGCTAACACCCAAAACCAATGGCAGGACTACGATGATGCCGACGTGCAAAGCACGTTTGTGCGCCCAAGCCAAACCAAAGACCACACGGACGACGCCAAAGAGGCCGATTTAGTCATCGAAGGCCTCACTTGTGCCGCCTGTATTTGGTTGCTGCACCAGCAAGTTCGCAAGGTCAAAGGCGTGATTCATTTTAACGTTAACCTCACCACCCAACGCGCTTACTTACAGTGGCACAGCGATGTCGTGGAGTTAAGCCAGGTCATGGCTGCGATTGCCGCGGTGGGTTATCAGCCAAGCCCCTACCAAGCCACCATAGCCTCGGCAAAAACAGCCAAAGATAAGCGTCAAACCATCATGCGGTTGGGGGTCTCGGGGCTTGCTGCAATGCAGGTGATGATGTTGTCGTTTGGCTTATACGCCGGCCAATCACAAGACATGTCTGAGCAGCAAATGGTGTTTTTTCGCTGGTTAGCCCTTGGTTTAACCACACCCGTGGTATTTTATGCAGCCCTTCCCTTCTTTAAGGCTGCTTACCGCGCTTTAAAAAACCGCCACTTAGTCATGGACGTACCGGTTTCATTAGCCATTGGCGGCGCTTATTTGGCAAGCCTATGGGCAACGGCGAATAACACCGGCGAAGTGTATTTTGATTCCGTGTGTATGTTCACCTTTCTGTTATTATTTGGCCGCTTTGTGGAAGCTCAAGCCCGTTACCATGCGGGCCACTCTGGCAACCAATTACATCAATTATTACCACCCATGTGTTGCCTTGTTACCGGCCACCAAAGCGCACAAGAAAGGTTACAACAAATTGCTATTTCCAAACTCAAAACCAATGATACGGTGCGGGTCAAGCCTGGAACAACCCTACCTGCTGATGGTGTCATCATCAGCGGCACCACCAGCATTAATGAAGCCGCATTGAGTGGCGAGTTTCTGCCGGTCAATAAACAACTGGGGGACCAAGTAACCGCAGGCACCATTAACGTCGCCAGTAACATCGATATACAAGTCACCCGGGTCAACAACAGCCGCTTGCAACAAATTGTGAGCTTAGTACAACAAGCACACAGCTTTCGTCCCAAAATGTCATACAAATCCGACCGGGTGGCACACTACTTTGTTTTGGCTGTGTTGAGTGTATCGGCATTAGTGTACGGCACTTGGTACTTTATAGACCCTGATAAAGCCTTTTGGATCACCCTGTCGGTGCTAGTCATCACCTGCCCTTGCGCTTTGTCGTTAGCTGCACCCACCGCCACTGCGGTGGCCACCGCAAGCTTACGTAAACAAGGCATCTTAATGACCCGAGAAGACGCCCTAGAAGAGATTGCCAAGGTCGACACCCTTGTGTTTGATAAAACCGGCACCCTCACCACCGGCGCTATGGCTTTGCAGCAGGCCATTAGCCTTGGGCCACTCAACGACGCCCAATGCCTGTCGCTGGTATGCCAATTAGAAAGCCAGTCAGAACATCCTATTGCTCGCGCCTTTGCGCATTTAGATGTTAGTACTCAGGACGAGCTTGTGGTTAGCCACCTCAGCAACCATACCAGCCAAGGTGTTAGCGGCCAGTACACAATCAACAATCAAACTGTCGAGTTACGTTTTGGTCAGCGTCAATTTGCTGCGGCCCACCTCACCGAGCAGCCTCAAGCTCCAGATGAGCATGGTCTATGGTTACTACTCACCGATGCCCACCAAGCATTAGCCTGGTTTAAAATAAGCGATGCGCCGCGTAAAGGACTTAGCCATACGATTAGCCAGCTCAAGCAACAAGGCTATGAGCTACACCTGCTGTCGGGCGATCAGGCCAACAACGTCTCTGAGCTGGCACAAAACCATGGCATAACCCACTGGCATGCGTGCCAAACACCACAACAAAAACTCGACTTTATTACCCATTTACAACAGCAAGGCCACCGGGTGTTAATGGTGGGCGATGGCGTAAATGATGCACCTGTTATGGCTGCAGCTGATGCTGCCGTGGCCATGGCGTCGGGCACAGACTTGAGCAAGTCTAGTGCACCCGCATTATTATTGCGTGATGACCTCAACTTGATTCAAGTGTTATTGCGTAAAGCCCAACAAACCCATATTATCATGCAACAAAATTTATCTTGGGCCTTAGTTTACAATGTGGTTGCATTGCCGCTGGCCGCAGCGGGCCTTATTCCCCCTTGGGGAGCAGCCATAGGCATGTCAACTAGCTCTTTGTTGGTGGTGCTCAATGCCACCCGACTTAAGGCAGCCACCCAAGTCAACCAACAATAATAGGACCCGACATGAGCGACACCACCCAAGTGAGCGCCGAACAACTCAATGCTTTAGTACAGCGCGTTGTAGCCAGCCGTGGCTTTAACGAAGCCGACCAAAAAACAGCGGGGGCACGGGCTACCTTTGGTATGCAACATGGCTTAGCCAATAGCGATTTACTCGAAACATCACTGGCTGCATTAGATTCCAGTGTAAACGCACCCAAAGTGTTGGTAGAAAACCGAGATAGCTTAATTTTTGATGCCCACGGCCAACCGGCCTTGGTACAGTTTGAAGCGGCCTTTGGTCACGCTGTTAAACATAACATCAACGAAATTCGCATGCACAAAACAGCCTGTGGCGCCTTTGCCATACCGGCGATCGCCAGTTACCTTGCCGAGCATGGCGCTAATGGCAACGGTGTTTGTATCTACTACAACAACCTAGAAGGCGGCATACGGCGCTTTGATTTGGCCCCAGAAGGCCAGTTAAAGGGATTATTGCAGCCAAGAGAACGCGATTTGGCGTGGAACGAAGTGCGCATTACCATCGGCCCAGCACCCGCCGATTGTAAAGCCGTTGCTGGCACTGCCGAAATCGAAGCCTACCGCGCGCGCTGTGAAACCAACGGTATTAGTGTACGTACCGCCCTATGGCAGCGTATGCAAGAGTTGGCAACTAACTACTAAGCAAAGACAACACAGAGGCTAACCCATGGATATGTTATTTGTTTTAGTGCCCATTGCGATTATCTTAATGTGCTTTGCCGCCTGGGGCATGCGCTGGGCGCTTAAAAGCGGTCAGTTTGACGATATGGACTCGCCCGCTAGCAGCATTCTGTTTGATGACGATGACCACCTCATTCCAGACGACGCTAAAGCTCAGACCAAAAACCACTAATGGAACCCAGTTTATTAGCCGCGTTGGCAATCGGCATAGCCGGTGGCGGCCATTGTATTGGCATGTGTGGCGGTATCAGTGCCGCCCTCAGCCTTGGCGTACCCAAAGGGCGCAAGGCCATTGCTTACAGCCTAGCGTTCAACCTAGGCCGCATTGCGAGCTACGCAGCAATAGGCGCACTCATTGGCCTTGGTGCCCAAGTGTTACAACTCAACCAATACCTCAATGCAAGCCTGTGGTTAGCGGGGTTTATGCTCGTATTAATGGGGTTATCCATTGGCCAATGGTGGCAAGGGGTAAAACGAGTAGAACATTTAGGTAAGTTCATTTGGCGCTGGTTACAACCACTCACTAAACCCTTAATGCCGATAAAGTCAGTCCCCAAAGCACTCGCTTTAGGCGGCCTATGGGGCTGGTTACCCTGCGGCTTAGTCTATTCCTGCCTCATATGGGCCTCAAGTGCCAACGACTGGCAATCCTCGAGCCTACTTATGCTTGCCTTTGGTATTGGCACCCTACCGGCCAACCTCGCCACCGGCTTGTTAGCCCAGCAGTTAAAGGCCCTACTACAAAAACCCATGAGCCAGCGTTTATTAGGTGCTAGCTTGATTGGACTGGGGTTTTATACCTTACCCTTGTAGGGATCGTCAGCGAGACCCCTCTCACTAGATAATTTGTGGGGTGTGGCTAAATGCCAGTGCGCTCCAAAATCACCTTCAATCTCGCTAGGTCCTTTTGGGTTGCTTTACGCATGACCTTGAGCCCCCCAGGTGTAGGACGCTTGCATAGGAAATGGGCCTTCAGACGTTCTCATGGTGAGACTCTCGTTAGGCTGGATATCAACAAATTCATAGGTATAGATCAATTGTCGGCCCATCAACTTGGCTACAAAGGCGACTTTAGAACCTAGTTTCAATGGCCGTTCGGTTTGCCATTCAACCGTATGAATGTTCTTGTACCATTGCATGACGTTACCTGGATCAGAGGCAAAGCTCGCCACTTCCTCGATAGGTCGATTAATTTCGATCTCGGTGGTTACATCCACTGTCATGCTTCGACACTTCAACTGAGTTGGGATTTGAGCTTCTGCCGCTAAAACGGCAAGTTCAATAATGCTAAATCCACTTCTTCACACACTTGTTGGTCGCTCATGTGTTGTGCTTGTTTAAAGTTGTGTAGCTTGGTGTCCATGAGGTGTGACGGCACAATATTTTGCAGGGACTTGGTCATGCTTTCGATGCGCCCTGGGTGGTTTTTTTCCCAACTTTGTAACATGGCCTTGATGTGCTGGCGCTGTAGGTTATCTTGCGAGCCGCAGAGGTTGCACGGGATAATAGGGAATTGTTTGAGCTGCGCGTATTCTGCAATGTCCTGCTCGCGAGCATAGGCCAAGGGGCGAATCACAGTGTTTAAACCGTCGTCGCTGAGTAGGCGTGCGGGCATGGCTTTGAGCTTGCCGCCGTGGAACATGTTTAAAAACAAGGTTTCTAAAATATCGTCGCGGTGGTGGCCTAGGGCTATTTTGGTGATACCGCGCTCTTGAGCAAAGCGATACAGGGTGCCACGACGCATACGCGAACACAGGCCACAGGTGGTCTTGCCTTCCTCGATGACTTCTTTAACGACACTGTAGGTGTCCTTTTCGATGACATGAAAATCTACGCCCACATTAGTTAGATAGGCAGGTAGCACATGTTCTGGAAAACTGGGTTGTTTTTGGTCTAGGTTGACCGCCAAAATATCAAACTGAATAGGCGCACTTTTTTGCAGCTGCATCAAAATATCCAACATGGCGTAGGAATCTTTGCCGCCAGACAAACACACCATAACTTTATCGCCTTGCTCGATCATGGCGTAATCGTCAATGGCTCGGCCGACGTCTCGACGCAGGCGTTTTTGTAATTGTTGCTGGCGCTTGTCTGGCGTTAACATCAGCGTTACCACATTAAATCGTCTGGAATAGCAAAATCGGCGTATGGGTCGTCTTCGTCTGGTATTGCGTCTGTGGTGACTTCTGCACGAATGATTTGGGTTGTTGATGAGCGCTCTTCAATACGCTCGACAACCGCTTTAGGCACCACGGAATACTGGCCGTCTAAGGCCACAATAACCAAGGATCCACGGCTTAACGCACCTTGTTGCTGAGCATCTACGTAGATTTTTTTAATGGCCTTGCCATCAACAAAGTTATAGCTTAGATCGCCAGCCGACAAATCTAACCGGCAGCGTTCAACCATTTGTTTAACTTGAGCCACAACAGCACGCTGTTGTTGTTCGGCATCACGCTGAGAATTTAAGTTTTTTGAACGTTTAGCCTTAGCTTGTTGTTCTTGCTGCGCGCGTTGGGCCGCAGTTTCACCGATGTCGGCACCTTTACGTACGTCGCGGGCTTGTTTCTTTTTGGCCTTACTGGCCTGTTTGGATTGCTTTTCATTGGCCAATCCGGCTTTTAGCAATTGGTCTTGTAAACTGGCCATGGAGGGCTTCCTAGGATGATTATGTTACTGGCTGCAATATTAACATAGCTGGCTAGCCATGTTGGCGAATAACCGCCAAAAACTCATCGCCATAACGGTCGAGTTTCTTTTCGCCCACACCATGTATATAGCTCATTTCCAACAAGGTTTGGGGCCTAATTTTGAGCATTTCTAATAAACTGGCGTCACTAAAGATGACGTAAGGCGGTACGTTTTGGTCTTGCGCTAAAGCCATGCGTTGCTCGCGTAATAGCTGCCATAGATCTTGGTCTTCGTCAGCAATTTGCAAGCGTGCTTTGCCTGCTTTAACCGACACTTTACGATCTAAGCGCAGCTGTAATTCCGTTTCGCCTTTAAGCAGTGGTCGACAACTGGGCAACAAGCGTAAACCGCCAAAGTGTTCCGGGTCACTGGCAACCAAACCCAAGGCTAATAACTGCCTATAAACGGAGCGCCACTGTTTTTGATCCAACTCTTGGCCTACGGCAAAGGTTGAAATTTTATCGTGACCTGCTTGCTTTACTTTGTCGGTGGGTTTACCCATGAGAATATCAATGAGGTGAGCCACACCATAACGCTGACCACTTCTAAATACACAAGACAGGGCTTTGCGGGCGACTTGCGTGCCGTCAAAGGTCGCTACCGGTTCTAGGCAATTGTCACAGTTACCACAAGAACTTGATGACGCTTCGTCAAAGTAACTTAAAATGGCTTGGCGTCGACAATGGGTAATTTCGCATAGGCCCAACATGGCATCTAACTTGGACTGTTCGGTGCGTTTAATGGCTTGGTCCATGTCGGTTTGATCAAGCCGCTGACGCAACCACATCACATCTTGCAAACCATACACCATCCATGCATCCGCAGGCAGGCCATCACGCCCTGCTCGACCCGTTTCTTGATAGTAGGACTCGATGCTCTTGGGTAGGTCTAAATGGGCTACAAAGCGCACGTTGGGCTTGTCGATACCCATACCAAAAGCGATAGTCGCCACCATCACCAAACCTTCTTCGTTCAGAAACCGGTGTTGGTTGTGGGCTCTTAATTCAGCACCTAAACCGGCATGGTAGGGTAATGCCGCAACCCCTTTTTCACTTAACCAGAGTGCCGTTTCGTCTACTTTTTTACGCGACATACAGTACACAATGCCGGCATTACCTTCATGCTGTAACTGCACAAAATCCAGCAATTGCTGCCGACCCTTTTGTTTTTGCATAATGCGGTAGCGGATATTCGGACGATCAAAACTACTAATAAATTGCTGCGCTTGCTGCAACCCTAAACGCTTCACCATTTCTTGTTGCGTAGGCCGATCTGCGGTGGCCGTGAGCGCCATACGCGGCACATGGGGAAAACGCGCCTGCAAACATTCTAATTGCAAGTATTCAGGCCTAAAATCATGACCCCATTGAGACACACAATGGGCTTCGTCTATGGCAAACAAACCAATTTTGCAGCTCATGAGCAAACTCATGCAGGCGTCTGTCATCAAACGTTCGGGAGAAACATAGAGCAAATCCAGTTCGCCATTCATAACTTGTTGCTGAATTTTTTGCTGGGACGCCCAATCAATACCTGAATGTAATGCCTCAGCCTTAATGCCTAGCTGTTGCATGCTGGCTACTTGATCTTGCATGAGTGCTATAAGCGGCGAAATCACCACACCCACGCCGGCTCTCATGAGGGAGGGTATTTGGTAACAAATGGATTTACCACCACCGGTGGGCATTAAAACCAAGGCATCGCCACCAGCGAGCACTTGTTCGATGACGGCCAATTGTTGACCACGAAATTCATCGTAGCCAAATAGGCTGTGTAGGAGTTGTTGGGGGCTGTCTTTCATGGCGCGCTATTATCCGCGATGGTTCACCAACTGTCACCCTTAGACACAATTATTCAAGCACCAATCGCTTATTTTGCCTAATGAACATGATCGGAGCAGCTAAACATTGAGTTCTATAGCTGTTTTCTTAATCTATGAGTTACAATGGCCTATATAACTAATTTTGAGTCTTACCGCATGTCCAGCACCCGTGACCCATTAACCAATAACCAAATTGATCTACTTGATGCTTATCTGCTATCCGATAAAGTACAGGAAGAAGCCTTGGATTACATTGCCCTCCATGGTTATTTGTGTGCCTTAGCCATTAGCCCAGAACCACTAGCCGAAGCGCAGTGGTTAGAACAGGTGTTCGCCGAAACGCCAGTACAAGAAGACAGTGCAGAACGTCATGAGATGCTCAACTTGATACGTCAAGAATTTGCGTTTTTGCGCGAATGCTTAGAGTCGGACCAAGACATAGATCTGCCCTGTGACCTTACCTTAGAGCTGGACGAAGAAGGCGACTGTTTGCTTGAGTATTGGGCTCAAGGCTTTATGGAGCTTATTTTCAGTCAGGAGGAAGCTTGGTTTTCCCAGCAAGAAGAAGACGTAGCCGAATGTTTGTTGCCGTTTATGTTGGCTGCAAAACTAGACGAAGACAAAGAACTCGAAGAGTTACGGCACCAGCCTGAATTTTGCCAACAATTGTGTGAGCAAATCCCCGAATTATTACAAGACTTGTACTTGTTGTTCCGTGTGTCTGCCGACAAACCTAAAGGCAGTTTTGCCGGTAAAAAAAGGCCAAGGCCGTAAACACTAGTCTAAGCCTGACAAACTTCCGTTGGCCAAGCGCCAGTGTTGATTGCAAAGTTTAGTGAGGGCGTTGTCTTGGTGGCAAGACAACAAAAAACCAGTACCGCGCTGATGTAAGTCTTTGAGCATTTGCTCAATTCGCTCTAATGAACCCGCATCCAAATTACTGGTGGGTTCGTCGAGCAATATTAACCCAGGGCCTAACACCAAGGCCCGCGCTAAAGCCAAACGCTGGCGTTCACCACCCGACAATAAGTGGGCTTGGCGGTGTTGTAAATGGTCTAATCCGGCCCACTGCAACACTTGGTCTACTTTTGTAGGGTCCTTAAGACCTTGTAAACGCAGGCCATATTCCACATTTTTGCGTACATTGGTATCAAACAAGTAAGGGGTTTGGTGCAAATAAATCACCGCTTGTTTCAGGCTACTCTCGCCCACATCCGCTATACGTTTAACCTGCCCTGCAGTTGGCTTTTGTAAACCTGCCATAATTTTCATCAAGGTTGATTTACCGGCGCCATTGGGCCCGTGTAAGTGCACCGCGCTGCCACTGGCCAAGTGCAACTGATCGACGATAAACAAGTCTTGTTCGTCAAAACTTTGACGTATGTGGGTCAGTTCTAAACGCATTAGGTGCCATGCCTCAAAACGCGACTGTGGCTTTGCATCCAGCCTAAACTCACGTTAAGCACCAAGGCTAAGGTGAGCAATACAATACCCAACGCCACGCCTTGCACGAACTCGCCCTTGCCCGTCTCTAAGGCAATCGCCGTGGTGATATTACGGGTATGGTGAAGGATGTTGCCACCTACCATCATGGCGCTGCCTACTTCGGCAATAATACGCCCAAATGCCGTGACTACCGCCGCTAATAGCGCAAAACGCACTTCAAATAACAAGGTAACAAAGGCTTGCCAAGGGCTAGCGCCTAAGGTTTTTGCCGTTTCTAACACTCGATGGTCGGCTGCTTGAAAGGCACTCAGGCTCATCGCGACAAGCAACGGAAAACACAATAATATCTGGCCAATAATCATCGCCGGGCGAGTAAACAAGAGATTAAGGTCGCCCAAAGGTCCAGCCCTCGATAACAACATATACAACACCAAACCCACCACCACCGTGGGCACTGCAAGCAGGCTATTAAGTAAACTAATCACCGCCCAACGGCCAGGAAAACGAAAATATGCCAGCACAAAACCCACGCTTAAGGCGGGCAACAAAGCAATAACCAACGCGCTTGCCGACACACTAAAAGACACCCCTACAATGCCCCATAACGTGGGGTCGCCACTAGCAAGTTGAGCAATGGCGGCGCTAAAGGTGTGCCATAGTTCATTCATAGGTCTGGTGACTCAGCGGAAGGCACAAATAAGGCTTCGCCGTTAATGCGAAAATTAGCAATGGCGGTTTGACCTTCTGGATGCACTAACCATTGAGCAAATACCCGTGCATCATCCACTTTTACATGGCTATGACGTGTTGGATTAACCAACATCACTTGGTAAGGGTTTAATAAACGAGGGTCGCTTTCCAATACCAGTTTAAGGTCCAGCTTTTGTTTTAATGCTAACCATGTGCCACGGTCGGTCATGGTGTATGCGCCCAATTCGGACGCCATTTGCAAACTATGCCCCATGCCTCGGCCAGATTCCAAATAGCCACTAAACGCAGGACTGGCGCCTAAATGCTGCCAAAGTTGTAATTCTTTTTTGTGCGTGCCTGAGTCGTCACCGCGGGATATGAATTTACTATTGAACTGGGCAATGCGCTGCAGCCCCTCGGTCACCGTGTGGGTGCTATGCACGTTAGCAGGATCCGACTCGGGGCCCACTAATATAAAATCGTTATACATCACGCCACGGGGTTCGATACCAAAACCTTGCTTAAGAAACACAGCTTCTGCACCTGGCGCGTGGGTCATAACCAAATCAACATCGCCGTTTTCTGCCATTCTAAGGGCTTTGCCTGTGCCTACGGCAATCACCTGTACTTCCAAGTCGTGGTTTTGACTATAACTATGCAACAAATGATCGAGCAACCCCGAGTTGTAGGTGCTGGTAGTGGTCGCCAATCGAATACTATCGGCGATAGCCACACCACTCACCACACTCAGTAGTGTGGCCATAGCAGCACCTTGCACCAATAACAGCAGGTTTTTCATCACTACAAACCTACTTAATGGTGGGAAGGTCATAACTGGGCGTGCCATTTTGGCCACGCTGACGTAAAAAGTGATCCATTAGGGTTAACGCTACCATAGCCTCGGCAATGGGGGTGGCCCTAATGCCAACACACGGGTCGTGACGGCCTTTAGTCACTACTTCAACAGCATTGCCATGCACGTCAATAGATTGGCCAGGAAGGTGCAAACTAGAGGTCGGTTTAAGCGCAATCCGAGTAATAATGTCTTGGCCACTGCTGATGCCACCTAAAATGCCACCGGCATGGTTCGACAAAAAGCCTTGCGGCGTCATTTCATCACGATGCTCCGTACCACGCTGACTCACGGACTCAAAGCCGTCACCTATTTCTACCCCTTTAACGGCATTAATGCTCATTAAACCATGGGCTAACTCAGCGTCTAGGCGATCAAAAATAGGTTCGCCTAGCCCCGCTGCAACACCGGTGGCAATCACCGTCACTTGGGCCCCAATGGAATTGCCAGCCTTGCGCAAAGCATCCATAAATTGTTCTAACTCTTCGAGCTTATCGGCTTGGCCACAAAAGAATGGGTTATCGTTAACAATGCTAGGCTCTGGGCAGGACAGCTTGATGGGCCCTAGCTGTGACAAATAGCCATTAACCTGAATACCTTGAGTCGCCAAAAACTTCTTGGCAACTCCGCCTGCCGCCACTCGCATGGCCGTTTCTCGAGCCGACGAGCGGCCACCGCCGCGGTAATCGCGCACGCCATATTTGTGCATGTAGGTATAGTCTGCATGGGCAGGCCGGAATTGATCCTTAATGTTGCCATAGTCTTTTGAACGCTGGTCGGTATTTTCGATTAACAGTCCAATCGGCGTACCGGTAGTGACGCCTTCAAATACGCCAGAGAGGATGCGCACTTGGTCGGCTTCGCGGCGTTGTGTGGTATGACGAGAGGTACCAGGTTTACGGCGATCCAGGTCAACTTGCAGGTCGGCTTCGCACAATTCAATACCCGCTGGGCAGCCATCGATAGTTGCGCCTAATGCAGGACCATGGCTTTCGCCAAAGGTGGTAACGGTAAATAACTTACCAAAGGTATTGCCAGACATGGTTGATTTTACTCAAATTAAATTTCAGATCAAATTATAGCTGTTTACGGGCACCCGCTGCAATCTAGCGAGACTGTTGCCATACAGTAAATCGGCCTTGGTATTGCCTACATTGAGCCGCCGTTAGGCAAAAAATGCCGTTACCACCCTGACTCAACTCAAGCCACAAAAATGGCACCTCAGGCAAGGCTGCCTGTAAGGCCACTTCACTGTTACCTACTTCTATGACGATCAAACCTTGGTCAGTTAACCAATCTGCAGCTTGAGACAACATTAATGCGGTTAAATCGAGACCATCGTCACCCGACACTAATGCCAACCTTGGCTCATGGGCAAATTCAGCGGGCATTTGATTATAATCTTTAGCATCCACGTAAGGTGGATTACTCACAATTAAATCGTATTGAGCCGGTTCAAGGCCAGCAAACAAATTGGAATTATACACAGATACGCTTTGACTTAGCCCATGCGCCTCAATATTACGCTGACTTAGAGCCAAGGCAGCAGGTGCAATGTCACCCATATCTACGTGTGGAATTTCCATGTGTAAAGCCATAGCAATGCCAATACAGCCACTACCGCAGCATAGGTCTAGGGCTTTTTGGGGAGGCTGTTGCAAACTTGGTGAAAAATGTTCTGCAATAAGCTCAGCCATTGGCGAGCGAGGAATGATCACCTCGTCACTGACCGCAAAAGGTAACCCTGCAAACCAAGTTTCACCTAGCAAATAAGGCAACGGCACCCGCTGTTTAATACGCTGCGATAACCATTGATTGACCTTTGACAACTGGGAGCCTGTTAGCTGGTCCTGCAGTTGTTCTTGGTTAGCATCTAACGGCAGCCCACACGCGCCTAATACCAAAAACACAGCTTCGTCCCATGCATTGTCGGTACCATGACCAAAATACACCTGAGCTTCAGTTAGCGCGTGTTCAGCAGCTTCAATAGACTGCAACAAAGTGGTACTCATAAACAATTACACACAAATTATTGGACGCGCCATTGTAAGCTAAGCACAGTATCGATACCATTGTTGCACCGCCTATCTTGGTATAAACCACTAGTCCAATCGCAACAAAAGATTATGAACCAGCAAGACGAAGAACATGATTTTAGGCTGGCTATGGGTCAAGTTGACCCGCTACGCAAGTCGGGCCGTCAAACCAGCCCTAAAAGCACATCCAAAGACGCCCAAAGCTTAGCTATCAGGCGCGCCTCTGCCATCCAAGTCACCCCTACTGCGGCGGCGTTGGGTGAAGATGGTTTTATTATGGTTGAGTCTGAACAAGTGTTGAGCTACCACCGTAGCGGCTTGGATGCCGCCAGTTTACGCCGCCTACAACATGGTCATATGCGGCCTACCCTGTTTGCCGATTTACATGGTTATCGGGTAGAACAAGCCCGTGAAGTGGTTTGGCGAGCCATCAAACAAGCCCAAGCCGAGGGCGACCGCTGCCTATTGATCATTCATGGCAAAGCAGGTGCGGGCTATGCCGATGATAATGGTGATCTTCGTGGTGCCGGTCAGGCCTTGCTCAAGTCCCACGTGAGCCATTGGTTACAGCAAGTGGATGAAGTATTGGCGTTCACTTCGGCGCTACCCAAAGACGGTGGCACAGGGGCGGTTTATGTATTACTCAAGAACAGCCGCAAAAATCGGTAGAAATAAGTTAATATAAACCCAATTGCAGCTCTAAAGCGACACTAGCCTTTACCTCTGTCTGCGCATCAAGTATGGTGCGCGTTAAATTTGAAGTCGTCATCTTACCGAGAACTCCCATGGAAAAAGCATACGCAGATATCATCGCCGGGATCGGCGAAGACTTAAACCGCCCAGGCCTTAAGGACACCCCTAAACGGGCTGCCAAAGCCTTTAAGTTCCTCAATAACGGTTACGATAAGAACATTGATGAAGTGATCAACGGCGCCCTATTTCCTTCGGACAACGAAGAGATGGTGATCGTTAAAGATATCGAATTGTATTCTTTATGTGAGCATCACTTGTTACCGTTTATTGGCAAGTGCCATGTGGCCTACTTACCATCGGGTAAAGTATTGGGTTTGTCTAAGGTGGCACGGATTGTGGATATGTACGCCCGTCGTCTACAAATTCAAGAAAACATGACCAAACAAATTGCCGACACCATTATGGAAGTCACTAACGCTAAAGGTGTTGGGGTTATCATTGAAGCGCAACACATGTGCATGATGATGCGTGGCGTGCAAAAACAAAATGCCAACATGAAGACTTCGGTGCTGCTGGGCAAGCTGCGTGAAGACGCCCGCACCCGCGCCGAATTCTTAACGCTTATCAAGTCCTAGGTTGGATCGAGCATTAATTATATTTTATGCCCTGTTTGCAGGGCAGATAACGCGGCTTTTCGCCCTACTTCGATCATTTCTTTAGCGCGATATAGCTCAAAAAAGCTACATTCATTGCGGTCTATCTTAATTTCAACGTCGGGTTCATAACCTGCCATTTTGTATTTCGCCATGGTCGACTGCATGGTCTCGAAACACTGGTTGAGCATTTCCATTTTATTCCATTGCAGGTGGCTACGTTGGCTTTTGCTAAGCTTAGCATTAGGCGCTGCCCACTCGTCCTGGTGGCCATCACTATTCAAATTTGGCCGTTGTAGCACCGGCCGATGCTCAACATCAGTATTAAGGTTAACAGCAATAATAAGGTCGGCTTGATCGGCCACCGTAGGCATTATAGGCACGGGATTCAACAAACCACCGTCCACTAAAAAACGGTCATCTTCGGTCACCGGCATAATCATGCCCGGTACCGCCACACTGGCGCGAATAGCATCCATCATCGGGCCATTTTGAAACCATACTTCTTGCTGTTTCACCAAGTCGGTTGCCACCGCGGTATAGGGAATAGGTAAGTTTTCAATCAACTGATCTCCTACCAAGTTTTCTAGCACTGCATAGGCTTTTTCGCCCCTAATCGCACCCATGGATAACAGTGACATATCCACCAATCGAAACACATCAAAGCGAGACAAACCCGTTACCCAACTAGTAAATGCAGGCAATTGACCTGCGGCATACATGCCTCCCACCACCGAACCCATAGAACAGCCGGCGATGCTAACGATATCAAACCCTTGTTCTTGTAGTACCTGTATAACGCCAATATGGGCGTTCCCTCTGGCACCACCGCTGCCTAAAACCAAGGCCACTGTTGGCATTATTCTTGTCCTATATGCTGGGTCATACCCTGTAAATGTTCTAAATGCTGGTAGACTTTGCGATTACCCTTTTGGGTGGTGTAAAGCGCATAATAGTCCACCCCATCTGGTACCTTTTGTTTTAGCGCGGTGTAGCTTTGTTTCTCGTCTAAGCCATATAAACCTGACTCGTGAAAGACTTGATTAGCCCATTGATTACTGGAACCACAGGCGCGACCATGACAATCAAACAATATATCTGCACCAGCTTGTTGTAACTGCGACAGGCTGGTTAAGTGGGCACGCTCAGGCCCCATGCCCCGCACCATTTCCCAAGTGTAGGCCGATAATTCACCAGTTAAATACAAATTGTGTTCGGCGGCGATGACGCCATTGACCTTGCGCATGCTACTTACCGGCAATACATAGTAGGGCGCTCCAAGTGTAACCCGCTCCACCAAACGACTGCCAGGGGCCATGTTGAGGGCCGCATCGGCATAACCATTGGCGCTATAAGCCGCCAAGGTCAACGGTATTAATAACACTACGAGTGCTTTGAAATCCAGTTTCATGGGTGCTCCAATTGAGTTAATGCCATACATGTGGCTGCGGCTAACTCGCCTTCTAACAAGGCCATTGAGGCAGGCATCATGGGCTCACCAAGATAGGGATCCGCATGGCAAAAATGCCCAATCAAGCCGCTCACTAACGGTTGATGAGTCACCAAAATAATGCCTGCTTGAGGTTGTGCTAACAAAAAATCTTGTACTTGGGTTAATTCCCCATGAGGCGTAATAGCCTTATGTGTTTGAAGCGCCAAGGGCAGTGCCTGCTCTTCTAAGCGACTTTGAATCAGCTGGGCCGTTTGCTGCGCCCGTAGGTAAGGGCTGGCCCATAGGGCAGAGAAATCGGCCCAAGGGATCGCAGCATTGGCGATTTGTTGCTCAACTACACGTATGCCTTGCTGTGTGAGTGGCCGCTGGGCGTCTGTTGAAGCATTAAAACTCGCTTCACCATGACGCACCAACAACAGTTTCATTAACCGCCTTCCTTGGGTAAGTCTTCAGCCTCGGGCCAATCGCTAAATGGAAACGGTTTGGTGTCTGTTTGATAGGACAAAAAGCGGTAACTATGCAGAATAAAACGGCCTAAACTGTTGCTAAACTGCAGTATTTTGGTGTGACTTGCCTCATTAAACAAACGGTATAAAAACTGGCCTACAACTAACAAAACCAAAACAGATGCCGCAATCTCCACTAATAACAGGCTTAACAACATAAATACCAAACGTAGCCAGAAGGCTTCTGAGGTGAGGTTGTTCTTTAACGCTTGCATTCATTCAACTCCATTGTATGTGGTGGTAATAACAACATAGGGGCTAGTCACCTATGTTTCAAGTGCTGTGACTGACAAACGGAGCGCTGGTTAGCTTCGTTTTAATACAAATTCAACGTCCGAATTCTGATCTCTAGCCATCAAAGACTGCGCCACGCTGGACACATCTGCACCTTCATAAACCAAGGCATATAGGCCATCAACTAAGGGCATATGCACTTCTAGTTGATCCGACTTAGCTTTAACCAAGGCGAGGGTATTCACCCCTTCGGCCACTTCACCCAATTCGGAAACGGCGTCATCTAAACTCTTACCCTGGCCTAAAGCATAGCCTACTCGGTAATTTCGGCTCAAGGGTGACATACAAGTCACAATAAGATCGCCTACGCCTGCCAGCCCCAAAAAGGTCATTGGATTGGCGCCCATGTGCACCGCCAAGCGGCTCATTTCTGCCAAACTGCGGGTAAGTAACATGCTGCGGGTATTTTCACCCATACCCATAGCAGCACTTAAGCCTGCCGCAATGGCGTAAATATTTTTTAGCGCGCCGCCCAATTCCGTGCCATAGCGATCGTTACTGGCGTAGACTCGGAAAAAGCTACACTGCAGAACATCTTGTATGGTTTCGCGCAAGGTCTCGTTATCACTGGCAATAACCGTACCGGTAAGCTGCTTTGCAGCCACTTCTTTGGCTAAGTTAGGGCCGCTGATCACACCGATGGGGTTGTTAGGGAAATACACTTCCAACACTTGGCTCATAAGCAAAAAACGTTCGGGTTCGATGCCCTTTGCCGTGGTCACTAAGTTTTGGTCTGCGGTGATAAAGTCTTTAACTAAGTCCAATATGCCCCGAAATGCCTTGCTTGGCACCGAAAAGATGACCGTATCAGCTGCACTAATACAGTCGGCCAAATCGGTGACGATTTCTAGGTCTGTGTGCAAGTTAAGGCTCGGCACGTAGCGGGAGTTAATGCGCGTGTCACGAATTTCCTGTGCTAGGGCTTCATCCCTCATCCACAAACGTACAGGGTAACCATTGTGGGCCACGATATCGGCGAGTACGGTACCAAAACTACCGCCACCAATCACCGCTACTCGATGTTGAGAACTCATTAATCCACCTTTAAACTAACAGTTCGCTTGGAGTTGGCTCGCAATGCAAGCGCTTACCTAACAGTTCTTCCAATTCTGGCATTAAAAACGCATCATCTTCTGAGGCAAAACTAATGGAGATACCGGTAGCGCCCGCACGACCGGTACGACCAATACGATGGACATAATCTTCCAATTCTTCGGGCAGGTCGTAGTTAAATACGTGGCTAACACCGTCAACGTGAATACCTCGTCCCGCCACGTCTGTGGCAACCAATATTGGGGTATCACCACTACGGAACCGTTCCAAGGTTTTCACCCGTTTGGCTTGCGCCACCTCGCCCGACAATAGCGCACTACGGATGCCATCTTTTTGTAACTTTTCGGCCAAATCACGGGTAATGTGACGGCGATTAGCAAACACGATGGCACGTTCTACATCCATGGTCTTCAAGCTATTGAGCAAGACTTTGTACTTGTCGGATCGGGCCACAGAAAAGAATTTTTGTTCAACACTTTCGTTAGCTAACTCGTCAGACTCAATTTCCACATGTACGGGTTCAAAGGTCCACTGATCTGCTAAACGTAAAATCTGGTCACTAAAGGTGGCGCTAAACAACAGGGTTTGGCGGTCTTCTTTCTTTGGTGTCTGACGAATAATGGCGCGCACATCGGGAATAAAGCCCATGCTTAACATACGATCTGCTTCGTCCAATACCACCACTTCCACTTCGCGTAAATTCACATGGCCACGGCGACAAAAATCTAACAATCGGCCTGGTGTAGCCACCATGATGTCGGTCGGTTTTTGCTTTAACTGTTTTTGTTGCGCTTCAAAATCCATGCCGCCAACAAGCTGCTGCACATTAACATCACAAAAGCGGGTTAAGTCTTCGGCATCACTGGCTATTTGCATTACCAACTCACGTGTGGGGGCAATGATTAGCGCTCGGGGAGTGCCAAAACGACGGGGGCCTTGGATCGGAAAATCAAGAAAATCAGTGATCATGCTCAACAAAAAAGCTGCGGTTTTACCCGAACCTGTTTGCGCTTTGCCAGTGATGTCTTGACCGTCTAGAGACTCAGGTAATGTTAATGCCTGAATCGGGCTGCAGTATTGATAACCTAAAGCAGCAACGGCTTGCATCACTTGATCGGGTAGATCAAGATCATGAAAACGGGTTTTATCTTCTGCTTCCGGCACTTGGAAATCGTCCAATGACCAGTTTTGTTGTTGATTTGAATTCAAGGTGTTATTCCATTCGAGGGCCATGTTGCCCTACTTTGATTAACTGCAAACGTGGCAGTATAGAGAGTTTAAGCGCCAGACACAAAGCGCGAAGGTGTTTACCTTGGGGCAAACTTTTGTTCATACGGTGGCAGCGATTGTAACAGCTGCTGCCCATAACGTTTACTCACGATACGCTTATCCAATATGGTAATGCGCCCTTTGTCATCTTCTTTACGTAACAAACGCCCCGTGGCCTGCACCAAGCGTACGCTAGCTTCGGGAACCGAGAGCTGCATAAAACTGTTGCCACCTGAATTTTCAATCCATTCAGCCAATGCTGCGGGTACCGGTCGATCAGGCACCGTAAACGGCAATCGGGTAATCACCACATGGGTTAAATAGTCACCCGGCAAGTCAATGCCTTCAGCAAAGCTGGCCAAGCCAAACAACACACTACCCTCACCATCGTCGATACGTTGTTTGTGCTGATTGAGTAAACGCTGTTTAGACGACTCACCCTGCTGAAAAATCACATCTTGCCAATGGTCTTGCATGCCTTCAAATACCAACTGCATGACCTTGCGTGAGGTAAATAACACTAGACTAGCTTCATCAGGGTTAAGCTGAGCCTCGAGCCCTTTAACCAAGTTTTCTACAAATACCGCTTCAGGCCCAGGCTCCACCGCTTCTTTGGGAACACATATTTGTGATTGGGAAAAATCAAACGGGCTAGCCACTGCCAACATGGCACTTTTTGGGTTTAATCCAGCATGGGTTAACAGCTGATCAAATCGGCCTAGGGCGGTTAACGTAGCCGAGGTTAATAAAGCCCCATAACAACGTTTCCAGAGGTTTTCTTGTAACAAATTAGCCGCCAAAATCGGGCTCGCAGAAATCTCTAAATCCACCCGTTCTGGCGTTTGCCAATGCTGTAACCAACGGGCCATCGGCACTTCGCCTGCTGTATCAACCTTGGCGTAGGCCTGCCATAAGGCCAGTTGCTGCTCCGCATTTTGTTGTAACAAACCAAATGCCGCAAGGTAGGTTTCGGCCTGATCTTTGGCCAAACCATTTTGTTCACCTTTAACCACGTCATCCATGAGTTCATGCAAAGCACCCAAATCACGGGCCAAACGAGCACTCGTCAAACCCAAGTCATGGCTTATTTGTACCAACTCTGTAGGCACTACGCCCTGCGGAAAACGATAACTTTCTTGCTGTTGGTAGCCGTCTTGTGGGCTAAA
The DNA here is from genome assembly GCA_965366045.1 of uncultured Oceanospirillaceae bacterium. Lineage (GTDB taxonomy): Bacteria > Pseudomonadota > Gammaproteobacteria > Pseudomonadales > Balneatricaceae > Njordibacter. Next base: position 20,834 of record CBDUDU010000009.1, on the reverse strand, counting down.
CGCAGGTTGATCTAAAAACTGTTCCAAACCAATCAACTGCTGCTCGAGGGACTGCACATGTTCTTGTACTTGGTCGCTCAACGAAGCACCCCGACCACCACCCTGCCACTCTTTAATAAACTTTTTTAAACCGGAACGAGTCTGGCCATACCAACGGTTGAGCTGGCGAATGCCTTGCTGGTGAGTAAACTGTTTAAGGGTTTTATCGGCTAAATGGTGGCCTTCATCAAAAATATAGATGGTATCTTCGGGCGCTGGCAAAATAGCGCCACCGCCTAACGCCAAATCGGCCAACACCAAATCATGGTTAGTCACGATACAGTCGGCCTGTTCCAAGCCGGCGCGGGCTTTAAAGAAGGGGCATTCGTTAAAATGACTACACCGGCGATTAGTGCAACCTCTATGGTCGGTTGTAATAGGCCGCCAATGATCTTCTGGTAATGGGTCCGACCAAGCATCCCGGTCGCCATCCCATTTACTGGCACCTAATTGCATCACCATGTCTTTATACAGAGCCTGCTGTTGACCATCCAACTTCAACGCCAGTTCGTCTTCGAACAAGGCCTGTGTGGGATCCAAAGAAGCATTCTGTGACAGGGCTTGATCAAGTCGAGACACACAAACATAACGTCTGCGGCCTTTAGCCAACTGAAAATCAAAATCATAACCACCGTGCTTTTTAATAGCGGGCAGATCCTTCTCTACAATTTGTTCTTGCAAGGCAATGGTGGCAGTGGCAATCACTAGCTTTTTTTCAAGCGCTTGAGCAATCGGCAAACATGCCACCATATAGGCCAAGGTTTTACCGGTACCGGTACCGGCTTCAACAATACACGCTGGATTGTCACCCTTACGTTTGCCTTCGGCATCCATTTTGATCGACAAAAAATGATTAGCCACAGTGGCAATCATCTGTTTTTGACCCCAACGGGCGTTTAAACCCAGTTGTTTAAGTAGCTGGCGGTACAATTGTTGGATATCGTGTTTGACGTCGGCAGTTTTAGACACTGGGTTGGGCTCTTAACTCTTAATTGGTAGTAATAGGCGCTATAAAGGGGCCGGCGAAGGCACATAAGGGTACACCATTTGAGCCACATATAGCAGACTCAAGCAGCTAACTAAAAATAAAACTTGCCAGCAGCGCGATTACTGGTATTATATACAGTAACTGTACAAACAACCAGTTGAAGACAAACAGCCAAGAGGCCTTTGCATGATTAAATTAACGCCACGCCAAGATCAAGTTCTAGACTGCATCAGAAATCATATTACCGACACGGGGTTTCCACCTACCCGTGCCGAGATTGCCCGTGAACTCGGGTTTAAATCTCCCAACGCGGCAGAAGAGCATATTAAAGCGCTAGCACGCAAAGGTGCGATTGAAATCATGCCCGGCGCATCACGTGGCATACGGGTGCCCGACATGCATGAAGAAGACCTAGGTTTGCCCATCATTGGCATGGTTGCGGCCGGTAGCCCATTGCTAGCCGAAGAACATATTAGTGACTATTGCGCTATCCCGGAAAACCTATTTTATCCCAAGGCCGATTATCTGTTACAGGTCAGCGGCATGTCGATGAAAGACATTGGTATCTACGATGGTGATTTACTGGCGGTGCATAAAACCGACCAAGCCCGTAACGGCCAAGTAGTGGTAGCTCGATTGAATGACGAAGTGACGGTTAAGCGTTTTCAACGTAACGGCAACCAGGTGCAATTGATTGCCGAAAATCCAGACTTCGCACCCATCGAAGTTGACCTCACGCAACAGCACTTAAGTATTGAAGGCTTGAGCGTAGGCATTATACGCCGCGGTAATTAACACCTTACTTTTACACCATATGGAGTCATCATTATGTGGCAGCAACAACAGCACCCAAACAGCGACGCAGTTAATGGCATACTGGCAGAACATCAGCTAGATTTGTGGCTCCATGAAGAAGCAACGGTGCCTGCCCCAGACCTTAGCCCCATTACTGAAATAATTATGCGTGGTGAGGCCTGGAGCAACATACAGATGTTGTTACCGTTGTTAGCTCAACTAAGCCACGACCAACGCTGGTTAGCCTGGGTGGCACCACCAAAGCTACTGCCCAAGGCACAATTGCAAGCCGCAGGCTTTGACCTTAATAAAATTATTTTATTACAGCCAGACGCCCAACATGACACCATGAGCCTAGCCAAACAAGCGTTAAAAAGTGGTACCTGCCATGCCGTTATCAGCTGGTTTGGTAGCCTCGAAGATGGCGAACTCAACGACTTGGCAGTAGCCGCAGAAGCAGGTAACAGCCAAGCATTTTTGGTAAGGCACCAGTAACCCAAAGCAGTCTCACCTAGACCACCATTTGAGTCTCAAAAAACGCTTTCAGCAATTGGTGGGTAATGTGCGCATCGGCACTGCCTGCTAATTCCCGAATTGAATGCATAGCAAAGGTTGGCGCTCCCAAGTCTAGAGTTCGCACACCCAACTGGGCTGCCGTAATCGGCCCAATAGTACTGCCGCAACCCATGTCGCTACGCACCACAAAGGTCTGAATTGGTAAATCAGCTTGCGCTGCCAGCTCTTTGACCATGGCACTGGTGACCGCGTTAGTGGCATAACGTTGATTTGCATTGACCTTGATTACTGGCCCTGCATTTAATTTTGGCCCATGCTGTTCATCATGTTTATTAGCAAAATTGGGATGCACACCGTGTGCATTGTCGGCCGAGATAAAGGTGGAGGTATCTAACACTTGGTGTAATTGTTCTGCCGAAGGATAAATACGCTGTAATACCGACATTAAAAAGCTGCCTTGCGCACCTTCTGCCGACTGGCTACCCACTTCTTCATGATCGTTGCACACTAACAACATGCCTTGCGTGGTATCAGCGGCAAGCATGGCACTTAGGCCCATGTAACAACTTAATAAATTATCTAACCGCGCAGCGGCCAAAAACTCTTCTTTAATGCCCACCAAAGCAGGGGCTTGAGCGTCATAGAAACTTAACTCGTAATCCACCACTTGCGCCACTTGGTGGCCGTCAGCGGCGAGTTGCTTGACCAACAATTGTCGCAAGTCAAAGTCATCACCCAGCGCCTGACCCAATAACACCGGAAGGTCGGTTTGAGCATTAACGCTATGGCCTTTGTTGGCCTCTCGATCCAAATGAATGGCTAAACTCGGGATACACGCCACCGGACGATTAAAGTCGATCAAGTGGCTCACGAGCACACCGTCGTTATTGCGACACACCACTCGTCCCGCTAAGGATAAGTCTCGATCAAACCAAGGGTGCAATAGAGCTCCGCCATACACCTCAACACCCAATTGTTGATACCCTTTACGTTTTACTTCGGGGTTGGGTTTGACTTTTAGGCATGGGCTGTCGGTATGGGCTCCCACCATGTGTAAGCGCTGCAGACCTTGCTGTTGCGGTAACACAAAAGCAATGATTGTGGAGTCATTACGGCTAATGAAATAACGACCTCCAGCCTCTAAGTCCCAAGTGTCAGCCACCGCTAACCGGCGATAACCTGCTGCAGCAAGCTCATCGACCATACTAGACACCGCATGAAATGGTGTCGGAGATGCCTTGATAAAATCCATCAAACCAGCAAGGTAGGCTTGTTGTGTATCTTGAGCCGTCATAGTGGCAGGTGTTCCTTAATTCAAAGGGCTTAGTGTGCCACATTCTGAGGCGTTAGACGTAATGATTATGTAAAGCGCAGCCTAAATGGTCTAATTGTGGGCCAGCGAGTTTGAACATTTTGGCAAAATCACGCTAATATAGATCGTATTACTCTTAATCGCTGCTACAGCGTCACTTACATTTATCTTCCCATGATACTCAAACGTACATTATTAACTGCCCTAGCTTTAACTTACTGCATTTTTTCAGCGCCTTTAGTGGTCGCCAACAACGCCCCTGAGAAGGTTAGTTTTACCCCGCAACAGGGTCAATTAACAAAAGAAATTATGCACTTGCTTGAGCAGCAGCATTACCAACCGAGAATAAATGACGATGGTTTTGCTAATGATGTATTCACTAACTATTTAACCTTATTAGACCCGTTAAAAAGCTACTTAAACCAAGCGGACTTGGCACCATATCACTACCTTCAGCATGAATTAGATAATTTATTGGCCCAAGGCGACTTACGTCCTATGGCCGACATGTACAATTTATTACAACAGCGGCGGCTAGAATTTATTGACTTTAATCTCACATGGTTATCGCAACCATCGGCCATGTTTAACTTTGAATTAAACGAACACATTGCCATGGCACCACAAGACGCCGCACGCCAGCCTGATTATCTAGCCACCAAAAACTTGTGGCGCAAGCAGCTTAAAAACGAGTTTATCAATGGCCAATTAAGTAATGAAACTCAGGCGCAGATTAAAAATCGTCTCGAAAAACGCTACCTCAATATGCGTAAGCGAGTACTACAAGTTGAGCTCAGGGATGCCTATCAAGCATTAAGCAACAGCATCACTATGGTCACCGACCCCCACACCACTTACCTGTCGCCACGTAATATGGAAGATTTCAATATCGACATGAGCCTATCACTAGAAGGCATTGGCGCGGTGTTGCAGCGAGATAACGACTACACCAAAGTGGTGCGCCTAGTCGCCGGCGGGCCTGCCGACAAGGCGGGGGACTTACAAGCCTCAGATTACATTGTGGGTGTAGGGCAAGAAGGCGAAGCCATACAAGAAATTCTGGGTTGGCGTTTAGATGACGTGGTAGATCAGATTCGCGGCCCTAAAGGCAGCTTAGTCAACCTTAACATCATTCCAGGAGGCGATTTACAGCAAGCTAAAAAGACCATTCAAATTCGCCGTAACAAGGTTAATTTAGATGATCAAGCGGCCAAAAAGTCCCTCGTAAACGTGGCTACAGATCAAGGCCCAGTCACCATGGGTGTCATTACCCTGCCCACCTTCTACATGGACTTTGCCGCAGCTCAACGGGGTGACCCAAATTATCGCAGCACCACCCGTGATGTATATAATTTGATACAAGAACTCAAACAAGACCAAGTGAGTGGTATTGTAATCGATCTGCGTAACAATGGCGGTGGGTCTCTGAGAGAGGCTAATCAGTTAACCGGTCTATTCATAGAAACCGGTACCACGGTTCAAGTACGTTACGCCGATGGTGTCATCGAAAAACAAATGGATCGTAATCCACTGCTTGCCTATAACGGTCCTGTGGTGGTGCTGGTTAACCGCTACAGCGCCTCTGCTTCCGAAATTTTTGCAGCCGCCATGCAGGACTATCAACGCGCCTTAATTGTTGGCAGCCAAACCTACGGCAAAGGCACGGTGCAGACGTTTGGTAACTTAAGCAGTGGTCAGATCAAGTTTACTCAAGCCAAGTTCTATCGTGTTTCGGGTGCTAGCACTCAACATCAAGGTGTGGTACCCGACATCATCCTGCCACACGTGGAAGACCACAAAAAAATAGGCGAAAGTAGCCTGCCCCATGCCCTTAAGTGGGATCAGGTGAAAGCCGTCGATCATCGTCGTTATTTTGCCTTTGAGCAGATCATTCCCCGCCTGCAACAGCAACAAGACGCGCGCCAAAGCACGAGCTCAGATTGGATTTACACGCAGGCTTTGGCTGAGCACGAAAATACTCGATCAAAACAAATAAGCCTTAACTTACAACAAAGAACACAACAATGGCACACCGAACAAGATTGGTACCTAGAGCAAATAAATAGCTTACGTCAGGACCAAGGCCTTGAGCCTGTGACCGCCGCCGAAGATCATGAGTTTGATTACAACGACACCCAAAAGGATCCCTACATCATTGCTGGTGCTGCCGTTATCGCCGACTGGATCGATTTAGCACGTTAAACCACACCGTCTTTCTGTAACTGCCTCACCTGCGAAGCAGTAAAGCCTAGCTGCTCGAGCAGTTGCAAGGTATTTTGAGCGGCTTCGGGTACCGACGTGACTGTACCTTGAGCATGGCCCATTTTTGGTGCTGGGGCGGGCTGGGTAATACCATCTAATTGCATAAAGGTGTTTCTTGCAAGGTTGTGGGGATGCTCTATGGCGTCACTAAAACTCAGTACGGGAGCAAAACAAACGTCGGTGCCTTCCAGTAAATCACACCAATGTTGGCGGCTTTGGCTGGCAAACACTCGAGCCAACTGTTGCTGCGCCTGCGGCCACATGGTTTTATCCCACTGATTGCGCAGACTTGGCTCATGCAATAACGCTAAGTGCTCTATCAACAACTGAAAAAACTTGGGTTCTAAGGCACATATATTGACATATAGACCGTCGGCACAGACATAGGTGTCATTCCACGGCGCTGCGCCATCGGCCCAACTTTCGCCCGTTTGGTGCGGTAACTGCCCGGTGTTGTGCATCATCCACAATAAGCTTGATGCATAAGCCGAACCGTCCGTAATCGCTGCGTCTACCACCTGCCCTTGGCCACTTGTTTGAGCTTGCCACAAGGCGCACATCACACCCCATAACAGCATCATGGTGCCGCCAGCAACATCTCCAGCCAAGGTTAACGGTGCCGTAGGTTTATGGTTGGGACGCGCGCCGTAATACATGGCACCCGACAGGGCTATGTAGTTAGGGTCGTGCCCCGCAGTTTGAGCCAGTGGCCCGGTTTGACCCCAGCCAGTTAAGCGGCCATAGATTAATTTTGGCTGCAGTTCTGAACACACATCGGGCCCTAAACCTAAGCGTTCCATCACCCCAGGGCGAAAACCTTCAATTAAAATATCTGCTTGAGCTGCCAACTTGAGGGCCAAAGCAACACCCTCGGACTGTTTCAAATCGATCAAGATGGATTTTTTTCCACGATGATAAAACTCTTGAGCAGTTTCTCCTGGCGTAATGTTGGCGGCATTTTCATTGCTAACTTTACGCCCGATCAAGGTCACTTCTGCACCCATATCGGCCAACATCATGCCTGCCAAAGGACACGGTCCAATGCCTTCAAACTCAACGACTTTGACGCCGGTTAACGGCTTTTGATTAATCATATGTAGGTTCTACACGTCTAGGGAGCGAGCAATGAGTTCTTTCATAATTTCATTGGTGCCGCCGTATATTTTTTGTACCCGCGCATCGGCAAATAGTCGGGTAATGGGGTACTCCATCATGTAACCGTAACCACCGTGTAACTGCACACATTCATCCAACACTTCGTTCTGTACTTGCGAGCCCCAATACTTGGCCATCGACGCCGTAGCAGGGTCGATCGAACCATCAATGAGCTTGGCAATACAATCGTTAATAAAGCTGCGGGTGACTTCCACTTTGGTTTTCATTTCTGCCAACTTAAAACGCGTATTTTGGAACGCCATAATCGGCTGCCCAAAGGCCTTGCGTTGACGTACATATTCAATGGTTTGTTGTAAGCCACAGTCCATTGCGCCTAGCGCCGTAATGCCAATCATCGACCGTTCCCACACCAATTGATTCATCAGCTGGTAAAACCCTTGACCCTCGACCCCACCTAACAGATTGTCTAGCGGTACCCGCACATCTTCAAAAAACAATTCCGAGGTGTCGTTACCTTTCATCCCCAATTTTTTTAGGTTTCGGCCACGCTGAAAGCCTTGCGCCTGATCGGTTTCTACAAAAATGAGCGAAGTGCCTTTTGAGCCAGCGACTAAATCGGTTTTTACCACTACACAAATTAACTCGGCAGTTTGGCCGTTGGTAATAAAGGTTTTAGAGCCATTAATGATATAACTATCGCCATCGCGTTTAGCCGTAGAGGCGACGGCCTTGAGGTCGGAACCACAACCTGGCTCGGTCATGGCAATGGCCGACACCAACTCACCAGACACTAATTTGGGTAACCAACGACGTTTTTGATCCTCGGTCCCGTAAGTCACCAAATAATGCATCACAATAGACTGAATACCGTAACCCCAATTAATATCTGCCAAATAGGCTTGGGTATAAATGGTTATGGCTTCAAAGGAAAGGTCGGCGCCAGCGCCGCCATAAGCCTCGGGTACCGACGCACCCATAATGCCAGTTTCTCCGGCTTGGTACCAAAAGTCTCGATCTACTACACCTTGGTCACACCACTTTTCAATATTGGGTGCCATGGACTGTTCCATAAAGCGTTGTACTCCATCGGCATAGAGCCGGTGTTCAGTAGTCACCCATGCTGCAGTATCAGTAAACAAAGCCATTGGTTTAACTCCTCATCAAATTAGCTCTAAAGTGGGTTCACTAAGAGCAAACAGCTGCTCCCGTAATTCCAGTATGTGTTCGCCCCAATAACGCACAGTATTAAACCAAGGAAAGCTGTGCGGGAATGCAGGATCTTCCCAACGACGCGCTAACCATGCCGCGTAATACATCATACGCAGGGTTCTTAAGGGCTCCATTAATGCCAGTTCTTGAGGCTTAAAGTCATAAAATTCGTTATACCCTTCCACGATTTCAGACAGCTGAACGCGCTGACGGTCTCGCTCACCAGACAGTAACATCCAGATATCTTGCACCGCAGGCGCCATACGTGAGTCGTCAAAGTCGACAAAATGAGGTGCATCATCACGCCACAATAGGTTGCCTCCATGGCAATCGCCATGCACGCGAATGTAATTGACGCCCTGCGTTGCTGCAAAGGCGGCATCAATGCGTTGTAACAGATCAGCCGTTAGGCTGTCATAAGCCGTTTTTAACTCTTGCGGAATAAAGTGCTGGCTAATCAATGCCACACTATCATGGCCAAAAGTAACGGCATCAATTGCGGGTCGATGCTGGTAGTCTTTAATGGCCCCCACGGCGTGAATACGCCCTAAAAGTCGCCCCATGGTGTACAAGTTGTCTAAATCATCTAATTCGGGGCCATGGCCACCCTTGCGCTCGAACAAGGCAAACTTAAACGAATCGTAAGTCGAAAGGCTGCTGCCTTGTTGGTTGACCAAGGGCGGCACGACGGGCAGCTCGTATTCCTCAAGGGCGATACTAAACTCATGTTCTTCTAATATTTGCGCTTCACTCCACCGGTTTGGCCGGTAAAATTTAGCGATCACTGGTGTGGGCTGATCTTCTAGGCCCACTTGATAGACCCGATTTTCGTAGCTGTTAAGCGCCAAAATACGGCCATCACACAGATAACCTTGGCTCTCCACGGCATCCATAATATAGCTGGGCGTGAGTACAGCAAAAGGGTGAGTTTCTATAGTCATAATTACAGTATAGGGTGGTCGGGTGAAGCTATTATATATGAAGACCCGTGAGTCATCTTGTAACTCGTTAGGCAATCCACCTACCGCAACTTGACAAACCCCTATGCAAGACCACACATTGAGTTCACAACAGCTTGAGCAAACTAGGGAATAATCATGTCGCTGGCCTATATATACGATGCAATACGCACCCCTCGATCCCGTGGTAAGGCGGGTGTTGGCAGCCTTTACGGTGTCAAACCCGTCAATTTGTTGGCGGGTCTGCTGCGCGACTTACAACAACGCCACGACTTAGACACGGCGCAAGTAGACGACGTATTAATGGGTTGTGTAACCCCGGTAGGCGAACAGGGTTCTAACATTGCCAAAAGCGCAGTGATTCACGCCGGCTGGAGCGAATCCGTACCTGGCTTTCAACTAGATCGTTTTTGCGCATCAGGATTGGAAGCTGTCAATACCGCTGCCGCCAAAGTCGCCAGTGGTATGGAACAGCTTATTGTTGCAGGCGGTGTAGAAAGCATGAGCCGTGTACCCATGGGCAGCAATGGTGGGCCATTCCTCGCCGACCCAGAATACATTGCCAACAACCTCTCTGTGCCCCAAGGGATAGGTGCAGACTTAATTGCCAGTATAGAGGGCTACAGCCGCGAACAACTTGACCAGCTTGCCTTACAAAGCCAACAACGGGCCGCTCACGCACGGGATTCTGGCTGGTTTGATGATTCAGTAATGGCCGTTAAAGACGCTACAGGCAACACTATTTTACAGCGCGACGACTTTATTAAGCCTGCCACCACTCTGGTAGACCTAGGCGGCCTTAAACCGGCTTTTAGCGCCCTTGGTGATTACGGCTTTGATGACATGGCGTTGAGCAAGTATCCTCAGCTGGAAAAAATCAGCCACTACCACACGGCAGGCAATTCTTCTGGAGTGGTAGACGGCGCCAGTGCGGTGTTAATTGGCGACCCAACGATCGGTGATAAACTTGGCATCACCCCTCGCGGACGTATTACGGCTACAGCAGTGGTGGCCAATGATCCAGTCATTATGCTCACCGGACCAGGCCCTGCAGCCAAAAAGTGCCTCGCTAAGGCAGGCCTCAGAATCCACGACATAGACCTGTGGGAAATCAACGAGGCCTTCGCCAGTGTGGCGCTGCGCTTTATGCAAGACTTGGGAATTAACGACTCCATCACCAACGTCAATGGTGGTGCCATAGCCATGGGTCACCCTCTGGGAGCAACCGGCGGCTGCTTAGTGTCCATCATGCTAGACGAACTCGAACGCCGCGACGCCAAACGTGGCCTCATCGCCCTTTGTGTCGGTGGCGGCATGGGAATTGCCACCATCATTGAGAGAGGTTAAACCCATGAGCACACAGGCTTTTGCTTACCAACAAGATCCACATGGCATCGTCACTATTACCATGGACATGGACGGCCCAGTAAACTGCATGAACCAAACGTTTATGCCGCTGCTATCCGAGGCCGTGGCCCGCTTGCAAAATCAGCCAGGCCTTACTGGCGTGATCATCGCTTCGGCTAAAACCACTTTTTTTGCCGGTGGCGACCTCAACTGGCTCAAATCTGTAGAGCCACATCAGGCCCCAGATTTATTGCAGCAGGTAGAAGTCATGAAAGCCGACTTTAGGCGCCTAGAAAAACTGCCCGTTCCTGTAGTCGCTGCAATCAATGGCTCGGCGCTGGGTGGTGGGTTTGAAATTTGTTTAGCCTGTAATTATCGTATCGCCTGGCAACACAAAAGTCTCAAATTGGGTTTGCCAGAAGCCTCACTGGGACTGCTGCCCGGCGGTGGCGGCACCGTACGTATGACGCATCTGCTTGGTTTTGAAGCAACACTGCCATTACTGACCAAAGGCCAACAACTCACACCAGATAAAGCCCTCAAGGCAGGCTTAATCCATGCCTGTGTGACGCAACAAGATGAACTACTCGACGCGGCTAAACAATGGTTATTGGATCGGTTGGGCGATACACAAGCGGCGCTGCAACCATGGGACATAAAAGGCCATGAAATACCCGGGGGCAACGCCAGCAACCCTAAAATGGCCGCTAAAATTGCCATAGCCGCGGCCCAAATACAACAACAAACGCGTGGCCTTCTGCCCGCCCCAGAAGCCATACTGGATGTAATGGTTGAAGCAGCACGCTTGGACTTTGACACGGCCCAAACCACAGAGAGCCGGAAATTTGTTGAGCTCGTGATTGGCGACCAAGCAAAAAACATTATCACTGCCATGTTTTTTAATATGAACCAAGTGAAAAATGGCTACCAGCGGCCTCAACACGTGCCTCAAAATCATATCAAACGTTTAGGCATTATTGGGGCTGGCATGATGGGTCAGGGTATTGCTTATGCTGCAGCCTTGGCTGGCATTCAAGTCGACCTGAAAGACGAGCAACTCAGCGCTGCCGAGCGAGGCAAAAGCTACAGCCAAAAACTACTGCAGAAAAAAGTCGATCAAGGCCGTATGGACGCCGCCACAATGAAGCACATATTGGATTCCATCAAACCCACAGATAAATCCGCAGCCTTACAAGGCTGTGATCTCATTATTGAAGCCGTGTTCGAAGATCAAGCCTTAAAAGGCCAAGTATTAATAGAACACCAGCAGTTACTGGCAGACGGCGGATTTTGGGGCACCAACACCTCAACTTTACCCGTGAGCCTATTAGCAGAGAAAGCCACACACAAATCCAGCTTTATCGGTTTACACTTCTTCTCTCCGGTAGATAAAATGCCCCTGTTAGAGATTATATGCGGTACCGAGACCAATCAGACTAGCTTGGCCAAGGCTTTTGATTTTGCAAAACAAATCAATAAGTTACCCATTGTCGTTAATGATGCTGTGGGTTTTTATACCTCCAGAACCATTGGCACTAAGATAGATGAAGCTTTGCAGTTAGTAGCAGAAGGTAATGACCCAGTACTGGTAGACAACCTAGGTAAAGCCCTTGGTTTTCCTGTGGGTATGTTAACCTTGCTGGACCAATTAAAGCTGGGTTTACCTCTGCTCATCAATGACACACAGGTGAGCATGGGGCTCAAACATCCAGCCCAACACAGCACCCCACAAGGCATGGCCATGCTGCGTCAGATGGTTGACCAATACGACCGTCAAGGCCGCATAAACGGGCAAGGTTTTTACACCTATGAAGACGGCCATAAAACCATTTGGAGTGGTTTAAAACGATGGTTAAACCCCGACTTAACACTGCCACACCAAGACATTAAAGACCGTATGCTATTTAGGCCGGTAATAGAAACCCTGCGTTGTTTAGAAGACAACGTACTTACTAACGTGGCCGATGCCAACGTGGCGTCCATTCTAGGAATAGGCGCACCTTTGTGGACCGGCGGTTATGCTCAATTTGTTAATACCTATGGCCTAAACAGGTTCATCAAACGCTGTGATGAGCTCGCTCAAACCTACGGCCCACGCTTCAAAGCGCCACAAATAGCCTATGACTACTTAGAGCAAGGTAAAAGTTTTACCTAAAGCCCTTTGCACACTGCCTTAGGCCATATAAAATGGCTTACTTAGTTCAGCCTGAAGGCTGATAGACCATGGACGACAAAATGACCGGTAATGCCCTGCAATTCCCTATAAGTGAGGCCCCAGCAATGGGTGAACCATTGGCTGTGGCCGATGGTGTGTATTGGCTGCGTATGCCTCTGCCGTTTTCGTTAAATCACATAAACTTGTGGTTATTAGAAGACCAACACGGCTGGACCATTGTTGATACCGGCATCAACACCAAAGCTTGCAAACAACTTTGGCAGCAAGTATTTGACCAGCACTTAAAAGGCAAACCCGTCACTCAACTTATCGTTACCCACTTGCACCCAGATCATGTGGGTCTTGCGGGTTGGTTATGCGAACGCTGGAATCTCACCTTACAAATGTCTCGCACCGATTACATGACCTGTAGGGTGTTGATGAGCGACACGGGCAAACAGGCACCTCAAGCCGCCATCGACTTTTATTGCCGCGCTGGTGTCAACGAGCAACAACTGGAAACCTACAAAAGTAAATTTGGTGGTTATGGCAAAGGCATTTATGCCATGCCTGATCACTACTTGCGCTTACAGGACAAGGATACAGTCACCATGGCTGATGCCGATTGGCAAATTATAGTGGGCCGTGGCCATGCACCCGAACACCTATGTTTGTACTGCCCTAGCCTCAACGTATTTATTGCCGGTGATCAGCTGTTGCCTACTATTTCGTCTAATATTAGTGTTTGGCCTACAGAGCCGCACTCCGACCCGCTTAAAGAATGGTTAGAATCCTGTGCCATGTTGCAACAAAAACTACCTGCAGACGTGCTGGTACTGCCCTCCCACGGGCAAGTATTTTTTGGTGCCCATCAACGTTTACAGCGGCTCATTGATGGCCATAAAAAATCCCTCGTTAAACTGGTTGACGCCTGTGCTCAACCACAGCGCAACGTGGATTTATTCAGTCAATTATTTCGTCGAGAAATAAACGACGACGTATTAACCTTAGCTGTAGGCGAAACCCAAGCCCACATAAATTACCTTGTTAAGCAAAACAAAATACAAAGCAACACTGCCGATTCTCAAGGTGCTGTTTGGTATCAAACCATTTAATTAAGACTTAAAATTATGCACATTATTACCATTAATTTCGAACCCGTAGAACTGTTTAAAATCCTAAAATTCGAATCTATTGTAGGCAGTGGTGGCGAAGCCAAAACTCGCATTGGCGAAGGCTTAGTTAAGGTCAACGGCGAAGTGGAAACCCGTAAGAGCCGTAAAATGCTTAGTGGCGATACCATCGAGTTCGAAAAGCGACACTATCAACTTGCGTTGGCCTAATTTAGTAGCCCTCCACAGGCTGTTTAACCCAGCCCACATCAGTGCGGGGTTTATCGCACCCTTAGTTGGTTATACCAGTTCTGCAGCGATCATTTTTCAGGCAGCCCACAGTGTGGGCGCCACAGACGCCCAAATAAGCAGCTGGTTTTGGGCCTTAGGTATTGGCATGGGGCTTTCGACCCTAGGCTTATCGTGGTTTTACAAACAACCCATTCTTACCGCCTGGTCTACGCCGGGTGCCGCTATCCTAGTCACCAGTTTGTCTGGCGTGTCCATGACCGAGGCCATAGGAGCGTTTGTATTTTGCTCTGCACTGATTACTTTGGTTGGGCTATCGGGTTGGTTTGATCGGTTAATGAGTTACTTACCTAAATCGATTGCTGCGGCCATGTTAGCGGGCGTTTTACTGCCCTTTGCCATGAACATGTTGATCTCACTAGAATCGGAAATGACGCTGGTGTTAGGCATGATGCTATCCTATTTCGTGAGTCGTGTAGTCTGGCCACGCTTAGCCGTAATGGTGACGCTGATACTAGGCATAGTGTTAGCAGGCACTCAAGATCTGATTATTTGGCAAGACGTCAGCTTAGGTTTTACCACACCGATTTGGACCACTCCAGAATGGTCGTTAACCAGTACTATTGGTGTAGCTATTCCTTTGTTTATTGTAACCATGGCCTCACAAAATGTACCTGGACTGGTAGTTTTACGTAGCCATGGTTACGACGCACCCGCCGCGCCACTGATTACGTGGACCGGCATTACCGGTGTAGCATTGGCGCCTTTTGGTGGCTTTGCGTTTAATCTAGCAGCCATTATGGCAGCTATTTGTATGGGTAAAGAGGTCGATAAAGACCCTACACAATGTTATCGCGCAAGCATATGGGCCAGTGTTTTCATCGTCGCCACCGGGCTATTTGCCGGCAGTATTACGGGCTTGTTTAATAGTCTGCCCTCGGCATTAGTCATCACTATAGCGGGCCTTGCACTGTTAGGCACCATTGCCGCTAGTCTGAGCACTGCATTAGTCGAAGAAGTTCACCGTATTCCAGCAGTAGTCACCTTAGTCACCACTGCATCTGGCATGGCCCTGTGGGGTATTGGCAGCGCCTTTTGGGGGCTTGTGCTAGGGATATTAGCCTTACTCGCTCAGCGCTTTTTAACGCCTAATAAGGCATAAACAATCTCAGGAAAAATTATGACAAGCACGCACTCGGTCACCTTAATAAACCGAACTTTAGGGCATTTAAGGCGCTTTTGGGATAAATTGCCCAGCGGCCTAAGCAACAATAACGACGTGTTAGAAATTGCTAATCAGAGTGCACCTGATCAAGCGCAACTTGCCCACGTTGGCAAACAAATGCAAAGTGCTATTAACGGCGTGGGCGGCGAAATGGCCGCACGTAATACAGCAGCAGACTTAGGCCGCTTCTACTTGCGTCTCAACCCGCAAGGTAAACAAGATTTTTCACTTTTATTAGCCCAAGAGTTCGACGTAGATTACCCAGCCATCAATAACCTAGTGGCACAATGGGACACGTCCAACCCCAATATTAAAGGCCTGAAAAAAGCCCTTAATTCACCCCGCCTAAGATTACTAAAACTATTCAATGCCTTACCAGAGGGCGTTAAATTTTTAGTCGATATGCGCGCCGACTTAATCCAGTTACAAAAAAATGAAACAGCACTAAAACCATTACAAGAAGACCTACGCGACTTGTTAGGTGACTGGTTTGATTTAGGCTTCTTAGAACTCAAACAAATGACGTGGCAAGACACGCCGGCCGAATTATTGGAAAAACTCATTCAATATGAAGCTGTACACGCGATTGCTGGCTGGGACGACCTGCGTAACAGGCTCGACTCAGACCGCCGGTGTTTTGGTTTCTTTCACCCACAAATGCCGAATGAACCGCTGATCTTTATTGAAGTGGCATTAGTACAGGGTATGGCATCCAATATTGACCAACTGCTAGATCAAGAAGCCCCCATTGAAGATACCCACAGTGCAGACACTGCCATCTTTTACTCTATTTCCAACACACAACAAGGTCTTGCCAGCATTAGTTTTGGTAATTATCTGATTAAAAATGTGGTGGCCGAGCTGGTTAAACAGCACCCTCAGTTACAACACTTTGCCACTTTATCGCCCATACCGGGGCTACGCAAGTGGCTTAACACAAACCCTATCAAAGTGATGGAACTCTTGTCCGAGCAGCAATTAAATGCGTTCAATCACTACTGCAACCAACATCAAATCGCCACTAGCCTAGAGGCGGTACTAGTCAGCGACTGGAGCCACACTGCAGAGGATAAAACCTTCGTAGAGTCGTTACTGCTGACGTTAGGCCAGCACTACATTACCCAAGAACGCAGTGCTCGCGGCACGGCCCTAGATCCCGTTGCGCACTTTCACCTCAGTAACGGTGCTATTGCTGGCAGGCTCAATTTTATGGCTAACATGAGCCCCAAAGGGCTACAAGAATCGGCTGGTATGATGATCAATTATGTATACAACATCGACCAAATAGAAACCAACTGCATGAACTATAGTGAACAAGGCGTAGTGGCACACTCGCTTTAATCATATGCACAAGTTTGATCGAAAACACGGGCACAAGACGCATCAGAACCAATTAAAGGACCAATTTAGCAATGACTCTAAGTAATAATGGCGCTATGATCCGGCTCTAACTTATTAATTCACAGAGAACTCCGCCATGCTAAACGTCAATTCGTATTTTGATGACAATGTTAAATCGATCGCCTTTCAAGGCAAAACACAAGCTACCACTGTAGGCGTTATGGACCTTGGTAAATTTACCTTTGGCACCAGTCAATACGAAGTCATGACCATCATTGATGGCGAATTGGAAGTGAAATTGCCAGGCACAACGAGCTGGAACACATTTACCAACGGTGATCAATTTGAAGTTGAGGCTAATAGCAGTTTTGAAGTAAAGGCTGTACGCCAAACGGCCTACCACTGCACCTACGAATAATATCCAATGTCGACCATTACCAGCCGTTGCCCGCACTGCCAAAAAAACAACCGTGTTCCTGCTGAGCGCGTCACCAACGCGGCCAATTGTGGCGCCTGCAAACAAGCCTTGTTTTCAGGCAAACCGATCACCGGTACGGCCACCAATTTTAACGCCTTAATTAACAGCGACACACCCGTAGTGGTTGACTTTTGGGCGCCATGGTGTGGACCTTGCGTAGGTTTTGCGCCAGTGTTTGAGCAAGCGGCAACCACCAAGTCACAACAGATACGTTTTGTAAAAGTGGATACCGAGGCCGAACAAATGCTCGGGGCACAGTTTAACATCCGCAGCATTCCTACCTTAATGGTATTCAAAAATGGTAAGGTCGTAGACCAACTCAATGGCGCGTTACCGCAACAGCAGTTTGATCAATGGTTAAACGCAGCCATAGCAAAATAACCACAGAGGCTCCCTCTATGCGCATCGCTAGTATGCAAAGCCACATCGTTGCTGTGCCACCACCCCATATCGGTGGCATGTACTGGATTTTTGTGACCTTGCGCACAGATTGCGGCATTGAAGGGGTAGGCGAAGTTTACGCCTCAACCTTTCACCCCACGGTGATGGTGGCGGCCTTAGACGACGTCTTTGAACGCTACCTGAAAGGCCATAACCCGCACCATATTGAACGTTTCTACCGCGAGTGTTATTCCAGCGGTTTTACCCAAAGACCTGACCTCACCATGATGGGGGCCTTTAGCGGCTTAGAAATAGCCTGCTGGGACATTATTGGGAAAGCCGCTAATCAGCCAGTGTATGAACTTATCGGCGGCAAGGTGCACGACAAACTACGATGCTACACCTACCTATACCCTAAAAATGCACAAGGCGACTACGACTATGCCGATGTTGGCTTGGCTGTGGATACTGCGCTAGCCAATAAAGAACTCGGTTTTAGCGCCCTTAAGTTTGATCCTGTGGGACCCTATTCAGCCTATAGCGGCCACCACGTTTCTCTATCGGCTATGCAAAAGTCGGCCTTGTTTTGCGAAAAAATCCGCACCGCTGTAGGCTCCGATTGCGACTTGCTCATTGGCACCCACGGACAAATGACGCCAGCTTCTGCCATACGGCTAGCCAAGTACCTAGAACCTTTTGATCCTTTGTGGTTTGAAGAACCTGTACCACCTGGGCAAGCCGAAGCCATGGCCCAAGTTGCACAAAAAACCAGCATTCCAATTGCTACCGGAGAACGACTTACCACCAAATATGAATTTAGCGAACTACTAAAACATAAAGCCGCCGCCATTTTGCAAATGAACTTAGGTCGCGTGGGTGGTATTTTGGAAGCCAAAAAAATCGCTGCCATGGCAGAAGTACATTTCTGCCAAATCGCACCTCACTTATACAACGGTCCCATTGGCGCCGCTGCCAGCATACAACTTGCCACCGCCACACCTAATTTTTTAATGCAGGAAAGCATTGGCACATGGGACGGTTTTCATGCAGATATTTTGCAACAAAAGATAGACTGGCAGGACGGCTACATCATACCCAACACCAAACCCGGCATCGGTGTGGAGCTCAACATGGAGGTGGTCAACGCCCACTCCCCCTACACTGGCCGAAAGCTGCACTTGAGCATGGACCCTCGGCCCTATGATGTTAAATCCATCGATCCCAGCTAAATCATACGGCGCTCTAAAATAGTGCATATCGGGTTAAACTAGACTACAAGCGCACCAGCTTTGCTCCTAGTCGTTCACCAGCAACACAAAAACACATCAACAATCGCCCGCAACACGTTGTTTATAATGTATTTTTTAGTCTTTGGCACGATAATCGCAATAGAGAAATTAGTCTTATAATCAACTCACCGAGAATCGCACCATGGAAAACAACCTATTCGAACTCCAGTTTGCTTTGGATACCTTTTACTTTTTAATTTGTGGCGCCCTAGTCATGTGGATGGCCGCAGGCTTTGCCATGCTCGAAGCGGGCTTGGTGCGCAGTAAAAACACCACCGAGATCCTCACCAAAAACGTTGCCCTGTTTGCCATCTCCTGCATCATGTATTTAATAATGGGATATCAAATCATGTACGGTGGCGGCTGGTTGTTGAGCGGTATTGAAGTTATCGACCAGGCACAGGTACTGGCGGACTCCGCTGCCGAAGGGTTTGCTGGAGCATCGGTTTATTCTGCCGCATCAGACTTTTTCTTTCAGGTGGTGTTTGTAGCAACAGCAATGTCCATCGTCTCTGGTGCGGTGGCAGAACGCATGAAACTATGGGCATTTTTAGCCTTTGCCGTAGTGATGACCGGATTTATCTACCCCATGGAAGGTGCATGGACCTGGAATGGCGACGACGTATTTGGCTGGTACAACCTTGGCGACCTCGGCTTCTCGGACTTTGCCGGTTCCGGCATTGTGCACATGGCCGGTGCAGCAGCTGCATTAGCGGGGGTAGTATTGTTGGGTGCACGTAAAGGTAAATATGGCGCCAATGGCCAGGTGCGAGCTATTCCTGGAGCAAACTTACCTATGGCCACGTTAGGCACATTTATTCTATGGATGGGTTGGTTTGGATTTAACGGCGGATCGGTACTCAAGTTAGGTGATATCAACTCCGCACATTCTGTGGCTATGGTGTTCCTTAACACTAATGCAGCAGCGGCTGCAGGCGCTATTGCAGCATTATTAGTGGCACGCATCAAGTTTGGCAAAGCCGACCTTACCATGATGCTTAACGGTGCCTTAGCAGGCCTTGTTACCATCACCGCCGAGCCATCTACACCCACACCCCTAGTGGCTAGCTTATTCGGCGCGTTAGGTGGCGTACTAGTGGTGTTTAGCATCTTGGCCTTAGACAAGCTCAAGTTAGATGATCCTGTTGGCGCTATCTCCGTACACGGTGCCGCCGGCTTACTCGGCTTATTATTGGTACCCTTAACCAATGATTCAGCAACCTTCACGGGCCAAATAGTGGGCGCAGCGACCATTTTTGTATGGGTATTTGGTTTGAGCTTCGCGGTATGGTTTATCATCAAAAAACTGGTGGGTATTCGTGTTACCGAAGAAGAAGAATACAAAGGTGTGGACATTTCCGAATGTGGCCAGGAAGCCTACCCCGAATTCACTACCAGTTAAACCACGTCTAAACCACATCACCGCAATGGCGTAAAAGGGTCTTATTCTACTATGAATAAGACCCTTTTTTTCACTAGCAGGCTAAGCTATGCTAAGGCTTCAATTCACTAGCATGTGACGGACTATGAAAAAACTTAAAAACGAAAAGGAATTACTGAAAAAGGCCATTGCTTTAGGCGCCGCGTATGCCAATACCCGAGGTGTAGCCCGATTTGAAGCAACCGATTCTGCGGCCACAAAAATCGAGTACATCTATCGCTTATTGGTGCACGACAAATTGATTCAACCCCTGCCAGAAAACCAAGTTTCGCAACCCTCAATGCAGCATAAGCTGGCACTGTGGGTCGACCGTCAAATGGCGTCATAGGGCAACAAACCATGACTAAATTTGAATACATTATTGTCACACCCGAGCAGCAATGGTTAGAAATTACGCTAAATCGTGCAGCCAGTTTTAATGCCTTATCCCAACAGATGATGGCTGAACTGCAGCTAGCGTTAAACCAAGCTAGCCTTACGGATAACCTCACTTGCATTATCATTAAAGCCCAAGGCAAAGCCTTTTGCGCCGGCCACGACCTCAAACAAATGCAGGCCAACAACAACGCCGACTACTACCAAAACTTGTTTCATCAATGCAGCCAACTGATGCAAACCAT
>CBDUDU010000008.1:0-43811 GCA_965366045.1 uncultured Oceanospirillaceae bacterium | reverse complement strand
GAAATTAAAGGCCACCCTAAAGTTATTGAAGCCTACCTTGGCGAAGCTCAGGTTTAAGGAGAAGATTATGTCATCAACAAGTCAAGCACCACAGCCCTTCTTTTCATGCCGCGAGTTAAACGCATTTTATGGCGAAAGTTATGTTGTACAGGGCGTATCCTTTGATGTTCCAGAGGGTGATATCGTTGCCCTATTGGGCCGTAACGGGGCCGGTAAAACCTCCACACTGCGTGCTATTGCACGTGCTGATCAACCAGCTCTATCGAGCGGTGAAATCTGGCTGAACGGCCAAGCACTGCACCAGATGAAACCCTTTGAAGCAGCCCGATCTGGCATTCAACTGGTGTGTGAAGATCGTCGTGTGATTCCCGGTGTTACGGTAGAAGAAAATCTGATATTGGCCCAAATCGCTGAACCAATAGGCTGGAGTTTAGAGAAAATCTACAGTCACTTCCCTAAGTTAGAAGAGCGACGCAAGCAAGAAGCATCTTCCCTTTCGGGTGGTGAACAGCAAATGCTCTCCCTCGCCCGTGCCTTGGCACGTGATGTGAAGTTGTTATTGTTGGATGAGCCCTATGAAGGTTTAGCGCCTGTAATTGTGCAAGAAATTGAACGCATGTTGCAGGAAGTTAAATCTATGGGTATCACCACCATTATTGTTGAACAAAATGCCGTGGCGGCGCTTAAATTGGCCGACCATGCCATTATCATCGATACTGGCCAAATTGTATTTACCGGTACTGCTCAAGAAGTACTGGACAACCAACAACTACGCGAAGAGTACTTGGCGGTTTAATTAGCTGCCTGTCATTCCGGCCTCCCTCGTCATTCCGGCGTAGGCCGGAATCTCCCTGAGATCCTGACCTTCGTCGGGATGACACGGGAACTTCAGAGTGGCTATGGCTGAGCGACATCGGCAATCAGCCGATCGAGGAATTGACCACCCAACTCAAACTGTTCGAGGCTGATGTATTCATTGGCTTTATGCGCTTGATCTATATTACCTGGCCCACAGACAATGGTAGGGATACCTAAGCGCTGCTGGAACAGCCCGCCTTCTGTACCAAAAATCACCTTACTGTGAGCTTCATTGTTAAGTAACTGTTTAACATAGGTGACAAGCTTTGCTTCTGGTTCTATTAGCAACCCTGGATAAGACGCAACTTGGGTTATGTTGATACCTGTCTGCGCTGCCACCGCTTGCATTTTTGGCTCTAATTCACGCTCAGCATAGTCGGCTATTTGTTGCACCAGTAGCGCTGGGTCTTGTTGCGCTAAATATCGAATTTCAAACTCAAAACCACAGTGATTAGGCACTATATTTAGGGCGGTACCGCCTTGGATAGTGCCCGTGTGTAACGTGGTGTAAGGTACTTTGTAGTCATGGTCGAAGGGGCCATTGAGTGCAGATTTTTGCGCCATGTTATTAATATAAACGATAAGTTGCGCTGCATAATCCACCGCGTTCACCCCTAAAGGGGCCTGGCCAGAATGGCAAGCATGGCCGCTAACGTCTACCTTGTAGCTCGCCTTGCCTTTATGGCCAATCACCACTTCCATACTGGTGGGTTCGCCGACAATACACATGGCAGGTTTTACGGGTAGTTGTTCCAGCAAGGTTAATAAACCGCGCACACCCACGCAACCGATTTCTTCGTCGTAGGAAAAGGCTAAATGGAACGGCATTTGTAATGGTTGGGCCAACATGGCGGGCACACGGCTCAACACTAAAGCAATAAACCCTTTCATGTCTGCGCTACCACGAGCAAAGAGTTTATTGTCTTGCTCATTTAATGCAAACGGATCTGTATGCCAGTCCTGCCCCGTGACAGGCACCACATCCATATGCCCAGACAACATAATGCCACCGCGCTCTGGGTGGGCGGCGTCGGCGCCTATGGTGGCATAAAGGTTGGCTTTCTTACCCGTTGCGTCTGGCACCAATTGACTGTCTACACCGTAACTGTGTAGATAGTCTTGCACGTAGTCCACCAAGGCCAAATTAGACTTGTAACTGGTGGTGTCAAAACTAACGAGTTGTTGCAAGATGTCTTGTGCTATCAGCTCTTGAGACATGGTTTATAAATCCCCTGGCACACCATAGCTTGGGGCCGCACTGGGGTTAATGGCACGGGCGTTGTAATCCATCATCTGCGGCTCATACGCCTTCCACAGATCCATAAGTTGCGCAATCGGACCATCGTCTGCCCAATCTACCCTTAAGTCCACCAATGGCCATGGGTGAACATGAGCCACTTTTAGACCTGCAGAATGTACTGGGCCTTCTTCACCACCCGCATCCACACCAGCTTGTAATGCCACTAATAACCGTTGCGCTAAGTGCAGCTGAGTATTGCTGGAAAAACTATCGGCCATCGCTTGCGGTACGTTGGTAGTGATCAGTAGATTACCAGCGGCAATACAGCCATCCCCTTGCACTACTGCATTGGTGCCTAAGGTCTGGGCACCGGTAAAGCTTGCACTGCGCCCTTGCGCATCTATTAAAGCCAGCTGGCGATATTCAATAAACTCTCGTTGGTTCACTAACTGATCAATCACTTCATCTGGGGTTTGGCCTTGCTCTAGGCCATCTAACATTAAATCACCTAAACTAGGATCTGTGACGTTTTGCGTTGCCGCAGCGCCTACTCCGGCCCTAATCCACGGGCAACGGCTAGCAACGCTGATGCTGGAAGTGGTAATTGCCACACCCACCATGCCCGTTCGTTCACAAAAGCCTGATATGGAAAATGTCATAATGATGTCTCTTATTGTTGGTCTATTAAGTAATGCTAGTCTTGTTCTTTATCTTGGCCTTGGGCACCGAAAAAAGAGTCCGATTCATACAGGTATGGCATTTCTACTTGGCCAGCCCTGAAGCGCGCTATGCGGCTAGCCTTACCCGCTACAATCTTACCAGTAAAGTCAGAAGGCACTTGTGGTTCCATCAACGGGTAATTATCGGCTGCAGTGAGGTCACAAATCAATAATCGGCGTGAATTTTTAGACAAGTTCGAGGTACCGCCGTGTAAACACCAGGTGTTCATCAAACAAATATCCCCCGCCCGACCTTCCAACTTAGTCGCTGAGGCTTCACACATGGCTTGTGCTTCGGCATCGACTTTACCCACAAACTCGTCACCTTTGTAGTGACTGTATTGTGGCCATAAATGTGAGCCCGACACGATTCTTAAACAACCATTGGCTTCGGTCATGTCATCTAGCAGTACGAGTAATGTCACATGATCATCATTAGTGTGTACATCGAACGGGTGGTCTTGATGATAATCCACACGGGTGACCATACCAGGTAGTTTGATATTGAGTTTACAGTGATGAAATTTCACATTGGGGCCCAGCACATCAACGGCAGCCTCTATGGCAGGGCCTTCGAATAATACGTCTCTATAGGCTTGGGATATATCTACGGGGTTGCTGATGCGCCTTAATTTAGGATGTTCCGCACTATGACCGGGTTCTAGATCAAAACGAGCTTTGCCATTACGGGTAGAACCATAATTTTTGTTATGGTCACGGCTTTCTTCTATCCATTTTTCCAGTTCTACAACCATAGCGGCAATTTTTTCTGCCCCGATCACCTGTGGTATTAAGACAAATCCTTGGTCTTTATAAGTTTGTTTTTGTGCTTCTGTTAACATCGTCTGTCACTCCACGTGGGTAGGTCAATCGTCAAGCGTCTGCTTCTGGGATAATGGCTTCTACGTCAATTTCCATAACCATTTCTGGGCGTGCTAAGCCTTGTACAATCAACCCCGTTGAACAGGGATGCACACCTTTTAACCACTTACCGATGACCGTGTACACCTCTTCACGGTAGGCACGATCGGTAATGTAAATGGTGGTTTTACAGATGTGTTCTAACTTAGCCCCAGATTCTTCCAATAGTGTTTGTACACATTGCATGGCCATTTCTGTTTGTGCCGTAGGGTCACCGATACCCACCATGTTGCCGTCCAGATCAAACCCAGTTTGGCCCCGCAAGAACACGCGATTACCCGCTCTTACTGCCATACACAGATCGTTGTCCATGCCTTTGCCCGGATACATTTGCGCCGTGTTGAATTTTCTGATGCGTTGGTGTGCCATGTTTGTTTCTCTTATTTGTTTATTTAGGCCGCAACACTGCGGTTAAGAATGGTGGTGGTTACATAGGCGCGTTGGCAATATACCAAACTATCTATGGAATCGGTTTGTTGATGTACGTCGGCAACCAAACCAAACAACACCCAATGGCTTGCGCCGTCCACAATTTTGCTCACCTTACAATCAAAACTGGCTAAACTGTTTTCAATCACGGGCTGGCCTAACTCACTTTCATACCAGTCCACAAGATCAAATTTGTTACCATCAGCCGCTTTGATACGGCCTGCAAATACGTCTGATTCTCGGCTTTGTTGCTGGGTAAGCAGATTAAGACAAAAACGCCCGTTGGCCTCAATGGTCTGTGCCAAAGCGCTCTCTTTATGTACACAGGCCAATAAGGTCGGTGGGTCTGCCGACACGGAGCAGAAAGAACTTACGGTAGAACCCGCCATTCCTGCTTTCCCTGCAGAGGTCACCACAGCCACCGAAGAGGCCGCATTGCTTAATGCACTGACAAATAAATCACGCATAATATTCTCCTACCTATTAGCTTAGCCCATCACTCGATCAGACAAACCGGCGGCCTGTTTAACAAAGCTCAATGGACCTTCAAAATCAAAATTGTTGTACACAGTATTGAGGTGCGCAAACGGCGGTGACTGGGCAAACAACTGGAAAGTGACCTTGTGGCCAGCATAATCAGAATTGAGCAAGTCCCGGCCAAAAGCCAACAACCGGCGGCGGTCATCTGCCGTCCAACGTTCATTGACCGAATAGAACTTTTCTAACCACGGCAAGGTATCGGGGTTGGCAAAGTCTGCGGCGTTGGGTGTGACACAAATTTGTCCACCACACAGTTCGCGGGCTAAATGCATCATTGCCGGCAATTGACTACAAGCGTGCACCCGCCCCGTGTATAAGAACGACTGATTAGGCATTAACAAACCGTTGGGGCTAGGTTCTGCCGTAGCAATGGCCGCTGTTAGGTGGGCGTCAATGCCTTCTCGATAACAAATAAGTTGGGCCATTTTTTCACGTACTGCTTGTTGTGAATCTAGGCCGGTTTGACGCACATTGTGTAACGCTGTACCAATCATCAAATCGGCAATGTGTTGAATACGCTCTACAAACGCCAAGGCACTGTATCGATGCAAGGTGCCGCGAATAAAGGTAGCCGCTTTGGTGTGCTGATAAAACAACACGTCTTCCCATGGAATCAACACATTATCAAATATTAACAAGGTATCAATTTCATCGGCACGATTACTCAATGGGTAATCCTCAGGGCTACCTCGCCCTGCAAACCCACTACGGCAAATGTGTTTTAAGCCCGGTGCATTCATTGGGCAAATAAACCCTAAGGCGTAGTCAGACAGTTCTTGGTCACCCCAGTTAGCAATGGTGGGCTTTACAAACGCTTGGTTGGCATAGGCCGCCGCTGTCTCGTACTTTGCACCACGTACAATGATGCCTTCGTCGGTTTCTTTAACCGCATGCAATAGCATGTCTGGGTCTTGATCTTGAGGCCGTTTAGAGCGGTCACCCTTGGGGTCGGTATTGGCAGACACGTGAAAAGTATCGGTTTCTAATACCCGCTGGATATGGCGCTCTATATTGGCACCAAAACGTGGATCCACTTGATTGAGCATGTCTTGGCCGTCGTACAAAGACCACATTTCTCCGGCCGTTTCGTCGCCTACACGTGTCACTACGGCGCCCACGGCATACATTACACGTTTAATGGCTTCGCGCTTAGCCTGCCAATCGGCTTGAGTGTGGGGTAATTTAAAACCAATACAATTACGTTCGCCGGTTGTTTCATCCACGTAAGACATGGCGTCTTGGTGAGCAGCCTCGTGGGCCATGTCATAAATACGTGCACGAATATCAACAATGGGTTTAAACGCAGGGTGACTCGGCACGTCGAGCACTTTCTCACCATCGATCCAAACGTCTCGACCATCTCTTATTGACTCACGGTATTCAGCACCAGTACGCAACATACAAACTCTCCAAATGAGGCCTTCAAGAACCTCAATAAATAATATGAATCAAGTATGCAATGATGCTAGTATTAAATAAAATATTTTAAATTTAGTAATAAGATAAATTAAATTTAAATACAGGGATCTCATGCTTAAAGTCACCCTTAAACAATTACGCTACTTTGTCACCGTTGCCGAGCACCAAAGTATTGCAGCGGCGGCTCGCAGCTTACATATTTCACAGCCTGCCATTACCCATGCCATGGGTTTGTTAGAAGATCACTTTGACTTGCAATTATTTCTACGTCACCACGCGCAAGGCGTATCACTCACCACATCGGGAGAAGACCTATTGGTTCGCGCCCGTAGTTTATTGGCCCACGCCATAGAGCTAGAAACCAATGTGCGTGATTTAGGCCCAGGCTTGCAAGGGAGGTTAGAAATTGGCTGTTTTTTTACCCTAGCACCTATGTATATGCCACCCTTAATCACCGAGTTTTTACGTTTACATCCGCAGGTAGATTTACGTCTCTATGAAGCTAACCAAGACCAACTAAACCACAGTTTACATCAAGGCACGTTTGATTTGGCGTTTATGTACAGCTTGGCCTTAGACCAGGACTTTATTTCTGAAGCGCTAATCGAACCTATGCCGCATATTTTGCTAGACCCCTTACACCCACTGGCTAAAAAAGACAGCATCAGCCTGGCTGAACTGGTGGAATTTCCCATGGTATTGCTAGATGTAGCGCCAAGTCGAAACTATTTTACCGGCCTATTTCGCAATCAAGGCCTAGAACCATGGATCAAGTATCGCTCGCCGTCGTTTGAAACAGTGCGTGGGTTTGTGGCTCATGGCATGGGGTATTCGGTGCTGGTAACAAAACCAGAGGCAGGGGTAGATTACAATGGCAACGCGCTGATTACAAAACCCATCACCGAAGAAGTGGAACCGGGTTATATCAGCATGACTTGGCTGGAGGCCAAGCGTCCCACTCGCCTAATGACCGCCTTCCAAGAGTTCGCCAAACAGCACTTTCAGTCTCAATAAATGTTACAAAGACGTCATTGCTAAGCGCGTTTACAAGGACTCAAGTAACACGCCTTCGCGCAAGGCACCTGCAGAAAAGTAGATACGGTTTAAGTTTAGGCTGAGCATAATGCCTTTTAGTATGGCATAACCCGCCGGCAACACCTCGCCTCTATCTGGGCGCAAACCGTCCATTTGTACATCATCTAATTCATCAAAGGCTAATAGTTTTTTCTCTATCAAAGCCATTGATCCTAGGTCTAAATAACAAATACCGTGTTCTTTTAAGTTACTAACGTGGGCCAGCGCTTTGACCGTACCCGACGAGCCTATACATACCTGCCAGCCTTTAGCTTGGAAACAAGGAAGTTTGTTAGCCATGGCAGCTTGGGCAGCATTAACTGCAAGTTGTATGCTTTCTTGGGTGATTTTTCGATGCGGGAAAAATTGTTGACTAAAGGCAACACAGCCCATGGGAAAGCTGTGCAAAATTTGCGGTTCATTACATCCCTGAATTAGTTCAGTGCTGCCACCACCAATGTCGATCACCAATTTGTCACTGTCTTTAAATCCTGTGTATGAGATCTCGCCCACCACACCTGTAAAGATTAAAGCGGCCTCTTCATCACCTGATACCACACGGATAGGCACCCCCAAAATTGATTCTGCTTTAACCAAAAAGTCGGCGCTATTTATAGCCACGCGTAGAGTATTGGTTGCCACCACGTGACAGTTTTTAGGGTCGAGTGCAGCCAACTTGGGCGCTAATCGTTGCAAGCAGTTTAAACCACGATCAATGGCTGCATCACTAAGATGATTATTTTCATCTAAACCCGCAGCTAATTGGATTTTTTCACCCGCCCTACTCACCACAGTATACGGCGTGCCATCTTTGTTTGGACGAGTATCAACAAGAGTTACATGGAAGCTATTAGAACCAAGATCAATAGCCGCCGTAAGGTATGGCAGAATCGCGTCAGGCATCTGTTTTTCGGGCAAATTCGCTGGTCCAAGAATGAATCGAAAATTCAGTGTACCAAACAATTTGTGACAAGCCTATGCCCAGTTTAGAGCAAAAATGTAAGCTAATATGAGCCTAAAACGACAGTGGTAATTTGCTGGTTCGGGCACCATCCACCACCAACACTTGGCCACTGATAAAACTGGCTTGATCACTCGCCAAAAACACCACCGCTTGGCCAATATCTTGAGGCTCGCCCACTCGCCCTACTGGGTGCATATATAACAATCCTTGCCACGCTTCAGCGACGTTAGCCTGGCCATTAATGTAATCATCGCTCAATTGGGAACGAATCCAGCCCGGTGCAATGGCATTACAACGCACTCCTTGGGGGCCTAGATCGATGGCCATGGCCTTGGTCATGCTGTGAATGGCGCCTTTACTGGCGCAATAGGCTACATGGTCTGGATTGGCTGCCAAACCTTCTATGGAACCAATATGAATGACATTGCCTTGGCTTGCCACCAACATCGGCAGCAAGGCTTGGGTTAAAAACACCGGGGTCGACACGTTGAGTGCCATAAGTAAGTCCCAGTCGTGGCGCACTATGTTTCCCATGGTTTGTTGCAACATTACCCCGGCATTGTTCACCAACAGGTCTAAACGACCATACCGTTCGGCAATGGTACTAACCACGCCTTCAAATTCGGCACCTACCCCTAGATCCACCGCTATAAAATCGATATGCTCATGACCTTGTAAATCCTCAGCTAAACTCGACCTTTGAAGAACAATGACGTGGTAGCCCGCTTCGACCAGCGCCAGACTTATACCTTGGCCAATACCCCGACCACCTCCCGTTACTAATGCGACTTGCTGCATGCTTTTCTCCTTTTCAACCACATACTGGTTTTGCGCCGGTCACGGCGATGGTTTCACCACAAATGTAGCGGGCGTCATCGGATGCCAAAAAGGCAATAACATCGGCGATGTCTTCGGGTTCGGCGATACGACCAATCGGCACGCTTTGATTGAGCTGCTCAATGGCCGCATCAGGGTCTAACCCTCGGCGTTCAAAACCACTACGGATCATGGGTGTATTGACCTCGTTGGGGCACACGGCATTAATTCGAATTTGATCCCCCGCATGGTCACACCCTAAGTTTTGGGTTAAACATGCCAGCGCACCTTTACTGGTGCAATACGCCACATGTGCCGGTCCAGGTTGAGTACCCCACACCGAACTGATATTGACGATGGCACCTTTTCCCGCTTGTTGTATGTGCGGAATAGCCGCTCGGCACAGGAAAAACACGGCATTTAGGTTAATGTTCATGGCACTGAACCACATCTCGTCTGTAGTCTCAAGAATGGTACCACGGGGAATAGTGCCGGCATTATTGATGAGTATATCTAGCCCGCCGAGTTGCTGTACTGCGCTGCTGACTAGGCTTTCACAGTAGTCCTTCTGGGCAAGATCACCGGCATAAGGCATGACGTCATAACCTTTTTGATGCCATATTTGAATTAATTGATTAAGTGCCGTCTCTTGACGATCGCTCGCTATGACTCTAGCCCCTTCGCGGCAAAAAAGGTCGACCAATGTTTGGCCTATGCCTCCAGCTGCTCCCGTTATAATTACGCGTTTATCGGTAAAACGTGCCATAACCTTTCTCCATTAATAGTCTTTTAACAGCCGTAGGGCATCATACAAAGCCGCATGCACACTGCGGCCCGCCCAAGCGTCACCAATACGGTATAGATAAAACTTACCGACTTTGTTGAGCTCTAGTAACGCAGGCGTATTCTGGCGTAAACCAGATAAATCTATTTGGCCTAAATTACGACTCTGCGGTGACAATTGTTGAAATACATCATCATTCACTTGAGTGCCGTTTTCCACCACCACCTGATCGACCAAGCGGGTTTGATAGGTATTACTGTATTCGTTCCAAAGTGTTGCTTCTAACTGCGCGCCCTGACTTGCCACCTTAACCAGTTCCCAATCGGGCGTTAGGCGAGCGCCAAGGGTGTATAAACCACGCAGATAATGTGGAAAATTAACATCGCCGACTTCTCGGCCGATATGCCGGTGTGGCGCAACTATCTCTAACTCGGTAGTGCCTTTTTGCAACATAAATTCGGCGCAACCCATGCCCACATGGGTGCCGGTTTCGTCATGCAACAAGACCCTGCTGGCAGGTTTTACTTGGCCTGTAAGAATGTCCCATGTGCTGGTTAACAGCTCTTGCCCGGCTTTAATGGGCAATTCCAACGGAAACCCACCGGTGGCCACAATGACCATATCTGGGTCATACGCCAAAACCACATCCGCATCGGCCCAAGTATCAAATTCAAACTGCACGCCTAAGGCTTGGCACTCGCCATAGAGCCAGCCACTGACTGCCTGCATTTCTTGGCGTCGCTGCGGTTGCGAAGCCAAATTAAGTTGACCACCCTCCCGATTGGTGGCCTCAATAACGGTGACCTGGTGCCCTCGGCTAGCAGCAACACGAGCCGCCTCTAGGCCTGCCACCCCTGCACCAGCAATCACTACACGCTTATTGGGCTTGGTGCTGGTAGCAATTACGTGGGGTAATTCGGCTTCGCGGCCAGTGGCTACATTGTGCATACACAAAGCTTCACCTAATGCGTGTAACCGATCTAAACAATAACCTGCACCCACGCAGGGGCGAATGCGGTGTTCTTGGCCTGCCTTAATTTTATTGACAATATGAGGGTCGGCCATATGGCCTCGAGTCATACCAATCACATCGACCAAACCACTGGCGACAGCGTGGCGAGCGGTTGCCACATCGGTGACACGGGTGGCATGCAACACTGGGAGTTGCAGATGTTGTTTTAACCGGCCTGCCAAATTGAGGTAAGGCGAACTTGCACTGCCCATAGGCGGAATACAATCAGCCAAACCCATATCAGTGGTGAGATGACCACCCACAAAGTTGAAAAAGTCCAACTGGCCCGTGGCTTGCAGGGCCTCAGCTATAGTAAGACATGCGTCTTCATTGAGCCCTTGTTTAGCCTTATTTTCGGCATCACTGTGAAACAAAAAGTCGTCACCTGTCATGCGTATACCGACAATAAAGTCATTCCCCACAGACTGTCGAATACTGTCAAATAGTCGGTAGGTAAACTCCAACCGGCCATGTAAGTTACCACCAAATACGTCTTCTCTTTGATTAAATTTTGGGGTCCAAAATTGATCGATTAAGTGGCCATAGGCCATCAATTCAATGCCATCTAAGCCCGCCTCTGCACAACGGTAAACGGCGCTACTGTAGTCTTGCAAGATGCGTTTGATGTCTGCCTCTAGCAATTGCGCAGGCACACTACCGTGGGGTCTTTCTGCTAGGGCCGTGGGCGCCACAGGCGGCAACCAATGTTCCACATCAAAACGCGTGCGCCGGCCTAGATGCGTGAGCTGGCACATAATGCCCGCGCCTTGGTCGTGTACGCCTTGCGCGAGTTGCTTTAACCATGGCGTCACCACATCCTGGCTCAAATCGATTTGCGCAAACGCTGCGGGTGAATCGGCAGACACGGTACTAGAACCACCAAACATAGTGAGGCCTAACCCACCTTTGGCCTTTTCTTGGTGATACAGTCGATACCGTTGCTTGGGCATGCGGTCTTCGATATAACCTGGCGCATGGGCACTACTCATGAGCCGATTGCGCAGCGTTAAGTGTTTAAGCGTAAAGCTTTGAAGCAAAGGATCTTGGTGCATGCGCTAACCTAATAGTCTTCGTTTAAACCACCGTCGTCAGGGATTTCTGACTCTCGGCGGGCTATAAAGTCTAACAATTCATCATTGATGGCTTGATCTAACTTAGGCTCTTCATATTCGTTGAGTTTGGCCTTAGCTAAGTTTAATGCCCGTTCGGTAATGCTTTTACTGCCATCGGCGATCCATTGTTCGATGTTGTTGTTATCCAACAATTTAGGCATATAAAACGCCCGTTGGAAGTTATCTTGGGTATGAGGGTGAGCTAAATAATGGCCACCGGGGCCAACATCTCTCACCGCGGCCAGAGCCTCATCAAAGTCGTCCCATCGTGGCCCTTCGGCCATACGGTACGCCATGGCGCATTGCTCGGCATCCACCATAAATTTAGCCGTGGAGCAGTGCATACCGGCCTCATTCCAGCCTGCCGAATGCCAAATGTAGTTAGCCCCCGACATCATTACGGCCATTAAATTAACGCCACTTTCGTAGCCCGCTTGGGCATCTAAGGTTTTGGCACCGCCCAAGGTATTTGACGTGCGCCAAGGCACGTCATAAAAGCGCGCCATTTGTCCGATCATAAAGTTCATTAAACAAATTTCGGGGGTGCCTGCCATAGGCGCACCCGATTGCATGGACACTGTAGCCAAGTAATGGCCATAAATGGCCGGCGCGCCCTTACGTACCACCTGCGTGTAAGCCAAGGCAGACAACGCTTCTGCATTAAGCTGCACCACCGCAGGCACGGTCGAGGCCGGGGTATTAGCCCCGCCCAAAACAAACGGGGAACAAAGTACCGGTTGATTACGTTTAACAAAGGCCCGTAACGCACCCAACATGGTGGCATCCCATACCAAAGGTGAGTTGCCGTTAATGTTGCCGGTCGTTACCGGATGTTGGTCGAGGTAATCCTTACCAAACAAAATGTCGCACATATCCATCACGTCTTCGGCATTTTTGCCAGACGTAGTCATGCCCATAAAGGTTTTGTCCGAATACTTCATAGACGAATAAGTAATGCGTAAATGCCGCCATGGCACCGCATGATCCATGGGTTCGACGATATGATGGGCTGACGAATGTAATGCGGGGCTCATGTGCGCTAGCTTATGAAACATGGCCAAATCATCAAGCGTGGGGTTGCGTCGTTTGTCGTCCAAATCGCGTAAAAATGGGGCGCCTGTCATGGGCACAAACATACAATGACGGCCGCCCAATTTCAGGTTATTGCTGCTGTTACGCGCTTGATACTCAAAGTCTGTGGGTATGCTCGCAATCAATTCGCGAATATGATTGCGATCAAACCTAACCAAATCACCTTCTACTCTTGCTCCCGCCTTACGCCAATCTTCCAAGGCTATGGGGTCCCGAAACACCACACCCACCTCTTCCAAAATGGCCATGGAGGCGTCATCGATCTTACGAATTTGGTCTTCATCCATGGGCTGGGTGTAAGGCAAACCATGGCATAGCTGGGGCAACATTTGTTCAATGTTATGGCTACGTAATTTTTGACGATTAGCGCGGCCACCACTACGCTGTCCTCTTACGGGGCGGGTCGCCTGTTCAAATGCATGGGTCATAAAAAATCCTTTGGCATATTTAGCTGCCAAATTAGGCATTTGTTAGCTATGATGCAAACGACATTTAGGCACCAATGCATAACTTAATGTTATTATCATTTACAATGACGTCACTGCGAAAGCCAAAGGCCTGTGGCAGTCCATAGACCATGGAGAAGTTCTTTGTTACGTAAACAATTACCGGGCATTAATGGTCTAGTGACCTTTGAAGCGGCAGCACGGCACTTAAGCTTTACGCTTGCCGCCAACGAACTGTGCGTGTCACAGGCCGCGGTAAGCCGCCAAGTGAAACGCTTAGAAGAGCAGCTAGGTTGCGCCGTATTCCACCGCGCGCAAAGGCGTATTGAACTCACCAAAGATGGCCACAAATTATTTCAAGCGGTGACGATGGGCCTAGGTCACATTGCCAGCGTCAGCAGCGACATACGTCGCACGCAATCCACCGGCCAAATCACCATTGCCTCTACCTTAGGTTTTTCTAGTTTTTGGTTAATGCCACGCATTCGTGCATTTCATCAGCAGTACCCAGACGTTAAGGTACACGTGATCGCCTCGGACAATGCGCAAGAATTGCGCAGCGACAAAGTAGACCTTGCCCTCACCTGTGGCAACAACCAACTACAGGGCAACCAAACTCATTATTTATTTTCCGAACAGGCCTACCCCGTATGCAGCCCAGAGTACCTGAGTAATCGGCAAACACCTCTACAGGCAGCCGACCTGTTACAGTACCGGTTATTACATTTGGACGAACAGTTGTGGGACAACATTGGCTGGGACGCCATCGACTGGCCTGCTTGGTTAGATCACTTTGATGTGCCCGGCATGGACCTTGATGATGATGCTGCTAAAATACCCGCAGGATTTACCTTTAACAATTACCCCCTGCTAATTCAGGCGGTGTTAGACGGCGAAGGTATTGCCTTAGGCTTTGAACATTCCACCGGCGACTTGGTCGCTCAGGGAAAATTAATTCGGCTCACCGACAAGGTATGGGATACGGGCCGCGGCTATTACCTCGCCATTAAATCTAACTTGGTACATCACCCCGATGTACAAGCACTAAGCCAGTGGTTATTAAATAGCTTTTAATGGTGGTAATGGCACTGGATTAGGCTTCGCGCCCGGCGCGCATTTTATATATCATAAGGGTTGCATTTACCGCCCAATCACTCAGCGGTTTGGGGGGCAACCAACTGGGCCCGCTTTGGTTGACTTGTTGGCGTAATAACTCGCTGTCGTGACCCAGAGCCATTTCTGCTAACAATTTGCCCGCTGCAGTACCGCGCGCCACACCTAAACCATTTTGGCAAACGGCAGCATAAACGCCCTCTTGGCATTGGCCAAAATAACTCGCCTCGTTACCCGATAAACACAACAAACCACCCCACGTGTGTTCAAACTGCAGATCTGGCAAAGCGCTAAAACGACGTTTATAACTAACCTGGTGCTGCGCCTTAACCTTGTCCATGTTGATGTGTCTGTAACTCAACTTAGGATTACAGGTAATCACGCTGCGCACTAATAGGCGTTGGTCGGGTGTGCGGCGAATGGTTGCGCCAGCGGGGTGTGCTGGAATCAGCCCCCAGCTTTGATCGCCCCCTAAACGTTGTTGCTGCTCGGCCGTCATCGCAGCCGTCATGCTAGCGTAAGTGCACACATGCACTAGGCGGCCTTGTTGTTCGCCAAAGGCTTGCGCAAAACCGTTATTGCATAACAACACTTGGCCAGCGCTCACTTGCCCATGAGGCGTGGTTAATAGGTTTGGGTGACCCCATTGGTAAGCCGTGACAGGTGTGTTTTCATACAAGGTCACGTTAGCTGGCAAATGTTGCGCACAGCCACGTACAAACGCCGCCGGTTGAATCAATACAGTGCCAGGGGTAAATACACCGCTGTGGTAATAATTTAGCCCCGTGGTGTCTTGCATTTGTTGGCGAGAAAGGTGGCTAAAAGGTTCTCCCAATGCTGCGAGCCCTTGGCCATAAGAATCAAGGCTTTTAGCGCCATTGGCCGAGGTAGCCCCATGGATTTTACCGCTTTCGCTCCAATCACACGCTATATTGTGCTGCTTGACGATGCTTTTTGCATAGGCAATGCCCGATCGATTAAAGGCAATAATATTGTGATCGTGGCTTAAATCAGTGGTATAGGAGTGGCTATTTAAGGCATGGGGCAAATCAATCATAAAGCCCGAATTGCGGCCTGCCGAGGCCATACCTACAGCCATCGCATCAAGCAATACAATGTGTTTGTCGGGAGCTAATTCGGCCAACCGACGCGCTGCCGCCAAGCCGGTAAATCCCGACCCGACAATGGCGATATCGGCCTTCACTAACCCTTTTAGGGGCTCACTCACAGCAGGCTGTGGCAGGTTGTGATACCAACCACAGTCGTTAGCGTAATCCGGTAAGCTCTGCACCGACTGCATTGGATCTAGCATTAGTCTAATTGTGAATCAGATTCGGTAGATAAGTCCATCCAAATAGTTTTGGTTTCGGTGTACTGATCATGGGCCATCAAGGAATTATCCCGGCCACCAAAGCCAGAGGATTTGTAACCGCCAAATGGCGTACTCATGTCACCTTCGCTGTAACAGTTAACACTCACGGTACCGGCTTTAATCGCACGGGCCACGTTGTGGGCACGCCTTGCGTTACTGGTAAACACCGACGCCGCCAAGCCATAACAGGTGTCGTTAGCCAAGGCCACCGCTTCGGCTGCAGAGTTAACAGTCATGACCGCTAACACTGGGCCAAACACTTCTTCTTGAGCAATGGTCATGTCACTGGTGACTTGATCAAAAATGGTGGGCTCTATAAATAAGCCATTGTTAAGCTCTATCGCATTGCCACCTAAAATCAACTCTGCGCCCTGCTGCTTTGCGCCTTCTATGTACTGCATCACTTTTTCAAAGTGTTCTTGGCTAATCATGGCGCCTAGGGCATTACGTGGGTCCATAGGGTCCCCCGTGATCCAGTCGCGGGTTTTTTCTAACACCTTCACCATGAGTTGTTCTTTAATGGCGCTATGAACGATTAAACGCGAATTAGATGAACAGTTTTCACCCATGTTCCAGAACACAGCGTTCACCACGTGTTCCGCTACTTCATCTAAACGTTCTGCATCGTCTAAAACGATACATGGATTTTTACCGCCACACTCCAACACCACACGCTTGAGGTTACTTTGTGCAGAGTATTGCAAAAACAACCGGCCCACCTCGGTGGAGCCTGTGAAAGACACGGCATCAATGTCATTATGCAAACCGAGGCTTTGGCCACAGGTTTCACCTAGACCTGGCAGCACGTTAATCACGCCTGCCGGTACGCCCGCTTCGTGGGCTAACTGAGCCAAACGCAAACAACTCATGCTAGTTTGTTCTGCGGGTTTAAGGATCACGCTGTTACCTGCAGCTAACGCTGGGCCTAATTTCCATGCCGCCATAAGCATGGGGAAATTCCACGGTAAGACACAGGCCACCACACCGATCGGTTCTCTGACAATCATGCCCAAGGCAGCGTCACCAGAGGGCGAAATTTGATCGTAAATCTTATCGATGGCCTCGGCATGCCACTGAATAGAATCTATGGTTTCTGGCACATCAATGGACACACAATCCTTAATGGGTTTACCACTTTCTAATGCTTCGATTACGGCGAGTTCTTGTTGATTACGCTTAATCAACTTAACAAACTTAATCATCACCTGTTTGCGTTGGCTGGGATGCAACTTGCTCCAGCTACCCGTTTCAAAGGCTTGACGGGCTTTGTCCACCGCCACATCAACGTCGGCAGAATCACAAGCGCTTATTTGAGTAATCTCTTGACCTGTGGCTGGATTAATTGTGGCCAAGGTGCCGCCGTTAATGGCGGGGGCATAGCTGCCATCAATCCACGCATTGGTTGGAAAGTTAATCTGCTCGGCAATGGCGAGGTATTCGGCTTGAGTTAACATGGTGTAATTCCTGAATGGTTGCAGATATTGGCAATGGTGGTTTTAACTGTGGCCACGGTGACTTCAAATTCTCGTTTAAGCTCTTTGTTCATGTCACGCAGCGGTTTACGCACTGGCCCCGTAACAATGCCTTCAAGCTGGCAGCCATACTTAATACACTGTACAAACTTGCCACCTTGCTCCAAGGTTTGCATGAGTGGCAACAAGGCAGTCATGATTTGGCGACCTTTGGTAAAGTCTTTTTCAACCACGCACGCATGGTAAAGGGCGTAATGCTCTTTAGGTAAAAAGTTAGCGGCACCCGCCACCCAGCTGGTTGCACCCCAAGCAAAAAACTCTAAAGCTTGGTCATCCATACCACAACTCAATTGAATGTGGGGAAAACGCCGGGCTAATAAATGCACGCGGTTAATGTCACCGCTACTTTCTTTAATGGCACAAAAATTAGGCCGCATGCTCAGGCGTTCTAAACAGGCTTCATCCATTGGTGCGCCGGTGCGATCGGGGAAGTTATACAACATAATAGGTAAGTCTGTTGCCCGCTCTACCGCGAGGCAATGACGTACGAGTTCTTCCGATGTGGGGATGGCGTAGTATGGCGCCCCCAGCAATAAGCAGTCGGCACCAGCCTTGTTAGCCTGCTGGGCTAAATCGATGGCATCTTCAGTACGTAACGCACCAACGCCGGTGATAAGCGGCACACGACCACCAATGGCCTCTTTAGCAATAGCAAAGGTGCGTAACCGCTCAGCCTTTTCCAAGGCATAATATTCGCCCGTGGTACCACCCACAATAATGCCCTGCACACCAGAGGCAATAGCACCATCTATAATGCGGCTATAGCCTGCTTCATCAATGGAGAAGTCGTCGTTAAAGGGGGTGATAACAGGTACGTAGATACCGTTGAATTGCATGATAGTCTCGCTAAAGGCGGTGTTGCCGTAGTGTCAAAAAAACTAGTCTACGACTGAGCGTTGGTTTAGGTCAAACGACTAATATTTGCCACAATAGATAACATTAAGTTATATATATCTGTGATACGCAGGTCACAACATGACAACTCTTCTTTCGTAGCTACTGAGCTTCGTCAAACTCTTTAAATTGGCGCATGAATTTGAGACTTTCTTTTTTGAACATAAACGGCATAAGCCAACACATGGCCTTCATCATGCCCGTACAACGAAACTCAGTATCCATTACCCAATGGGTGGTTTCGCCACGGTCATGAAAATAATTTTCTACAAGGCCCCACACGCCATCGGATTCATAAGTGCAGGCAAAAGAGTCGGGAGAATTATGCTCGATGATGGTTTCGATCATAGTGATCTATTTTTTGCCCATGGTCTATGCCATACGAGACTCAGCGCCTACCTGTCTTGGATCACCAGACACATGGTCAAAACTGACTAAACAATCTTGCCACTTAAA
The DNA here is from genome assembly GCA_965366045.1 of uncultured Oceanospirillaceae bacterium. Taxonomy (GTDB): domain Bacteria; phylum Pseudomonadota; class Gammaproteobacteria; order Pseudomonadales; family Balneatricaceae; genus Njordibacter. The sequence continues at coordinate 25,018 of CBDUDU010000008.1, read as the reverse complement.
CATGTTTTCGGTGCTAACAAACAGTTCAAGCATGCGCGCACGGGGCAAATTGATATCCATAGATACGATGTATTTCATATTGTGGCTCTCATCGTGTTGCCGTCATTTTGTTGTCGGCATTATTATTGTATGCTGCAGTTAGTATTACTCATTTTCACGTTTTAGCTACATTTGTGCAACCTACATGCAACTTCACATTCACCCCAACACCCTCGAACTAGGCCAAAAGCATTGGCAACAATACCTTTGTGTAAAGTCAGATCCATTTAGTCAGTATTCATTCCATGCTGCATTAGAACAAAGTGGTAGCGTGGGCGGCAAAAGCGGTTGGCAGACCATGCACTTAGAAGTCACTAACCAAGGACTGCCCGTCGCCTTAATCCCAAGCTATATAAAAACCCATTCTTGGGGTGAATATGTGTTTGATTTTGAATGGGCCAATGCGTACCAACGTTATGGCTTGGAGTATTACCCTAAACTCATTAGTGCTGTGCCATTTACACCTTGTGCTGGACCTAGAATATTACTTACCGCCAATGCCAATCTGGCCGAAGTCCTTAGTTTTTTGCAAGAACAATTGCCACACCTGTGTGCGCAGCTCAAGCTCAGCAGCTGGCATTGGTTATTTGCGCAACAACCAGACTGGCAAGCAGCAAAGCAACAAACGTGGCACCAGCGCACGGGCTGCCAGTACCACTGGCACAATGAAAACTATAGTGAATTTTCCGACTTCACCGCCCGCCTTAATTCTCGTAAGCGTAAATCCATTAATAAAGAACGGCGCGTTATCGCAGAGCAAGGCATTGAGTTTACTTGGCAGCGCGGCGGCGACATTGAGCCACAGGCGTTACAAGAGTTTTACGATTGTTATCAGAGCACTTACCTAAAGCGCAGTAGGCAAGGCTATTTAACCTATGAATTTTTTGCTCAACTGTTAACTCAAATGCCAGACAAACTGTTACTAGTCACGGCTTCTCAAGAGAAAAAACCGTTGGCCTACGCTTTGTTTTTTGTAGATGACCACACTCTTTATGGGCGTTATTGGGGTTGTTTAGAAGAAGTAGCCTTTTTGCACTTTGAGACGTGTTATTACCAAGGTATTGATTATTGTATTGCCAATAACATCCCTCATTTTGATGCGGGGGCACAGGGCGAGCACAAATTAGCCCGTGGCTTTATTCCGCAAATCACCCACTCCTACCATTATTTAGCAGAAACAGGATTTAACGACGCTATTAAACAATACTGTAAAGCAGAAGCCGAGCAAATAGAACACTACATGCAGTGGGCGCAGACGGCTTTGCCTTATAAATCAAACAATTAACTACAGGTCATCAGGCCCTACTCGGATGATGAGTTTGCCGAAATTCTCACCGTTTAATAAACCAATAAATGCTGTTACAGCATTGTCTAAGCCGTTCACAAGGTTCTCACGGTAGGTGATTTTTCCTGCTTGTAACCACTGCATCATTGCGCTGCTAAATTCGCTATAGCGATGGGCATAATCGTCAAACACGATGAAACCTTGCATTTTGATACGTTTAACAAGTAACGAGCCCATAAGCAACGACATACGGTCTGGCCCATCTGGCAAGGTGGTGGCATTGTATTGCGATACCAACCCACACAGTGGGATACGGGCACTGGTATTTAATAACGGAAGTACCGCATCAAAAACGTTACCACCGACGTTTTCAAAATATACGTCAATACCCTCACCACAAGCTTTGGCTAATGCCTCAGATAAGCCAGGCGCTTTATGGTCTAGACAATAATCAAAACCTAACTCATCCACTGCTGACCGGCATTTTTCTTCCCCGCCCGCAATACCCACAATTTTGCAGCCTTTTAGCTTGGCAATTTGGCCCACTAAACTCCCCACCGCACCGGTTGCAGCCGCAACGACCACGGTTTCGCCCGCTTTTGGCTGGCCTATGTCTAACAACCCCATATACGCCGTTAAACCAGGCATGCCTAAAACACCCAAAGCATAGGATGGATGCGTGGGCTGTTTACCTAACTTCATTAACCCCTCTCCATCGGAAATCGCGTAATCTTGCCAACCAGAAAATGCAACCACCCACTCACCCACGTCATAATCAGGGTGATTGGAGGCATCAACCCGACATACTGCACCTCCCACCATTACCTGATTTATAGCGACAGGCTCGGCATATGATTTAGCATCATTCATCCGCCCTCGCATATAAGGGTCTAGGGAAAGGTATACGGTACGTAGCAAAACTTCTCCCTGCTTTGGGATGGGCATATCACCTTCTATAAAACCGAAATTACTTAAACTTGGCGCACCCTTAGGCCGAGATGCGAGCACCCATTGGCGGTTGCTATAGTTATTTTGTGCGTTTACTGGAGTCATAATATGTTTCCTGTCAATGAGACCTTCAAAATCCATTATGCTAGAGCGGATCAGCCGCTTGTCGACAGGCTCAATATTGGCTTATTTTTGCTAAACTTGCCACAGCGCCCATAGCATTGACCTTACGGTCATGATGGCCTAATTATTTGACCCATTGGGCCGCAAAGCCTAACCTGAGACCTATTTAATCAAACAATCGTTTTAATTATGACTCAATACCCCAATCTTCTCGCTCCTCTCGACCTTGGTTTTACCCAGCTTAAAAACCGCGCCATTATGGGTTCTATGCATACGGGCCTAGAAGAAGCTAAAAACGGCTTTGAACGCTTGGCAGAATACTTTGCAGAACGTGCCCGTGGCGGTGTTGGCCTGATTATTACGGGCGGTATTTCGCCTAACCAACAAGGCCTCACCTTTATCGGTGCAGCAGCCTTGGATAATGCCAGCAAAGTCACTCAGCATCAGCTAGTCACCCAAGCTGTACACGCAGCGGGTGGTAAGATTTGTATGCAAATATTACATACCGGTCGTTATGCTTATTCGCCCGATTCTATTGCGCCTTCTGCCATTAAAGCACCTATCAATCCGTTTACGCCAAAGGCTGTGAGCACCAACGAAATTGAACAACAGATTGAAGATTTTGCCAACAGCTCGAAACTGGCCCAAGACTCCGGTTATGACGGGGTTGAAATCATGGGTTCAGAAGGCTACTTCCTAAACCAGTTTATCGTTACCCGTACCAACCAGCGTGATGATGAATGGGGGGGCAGTTACGACAACCGCACGCGCCTTGCCATAGAAGTGGTAAAGCGTGTACGTGAACGGGTTGGTCCTAACTTCATTATTATCTATCGTCTTTCGATGTTGGACTTAGTGCCCGATGGCAGTAACTTGCATGAAGTTGTGCAGCTTGGCCAAGCCATCGAGAAAGCCGGCGCCACAATTATTAATACCGGTATTGGTTGGCATGAAGCCCGCGTACCGACTATTGCGACTAAAGTGCCCCGCGCCGCGTTTACGTGGGTCACCCATGCCGTGCGCAAACACCTTAGCGTGCCTGTAATCACATCTAACCGCATTAACACGCCCGAAGTAGCAGAAAGAGTATTATCTAACGGCGATGCCGACCTCATTTCCATGGCACGCCCGTTCTTGGCCGACCCTGAGTTCGTTAATAAAGCGGCTGCAGGCACACCAGAGCGTATTAACACCTGCATTGGTTGTAACCAAGCCTGCTTAGACCATGTATTTAGTGGCAAGCCGAGCTCATGTTTAGTTAACCCGCGAGCTTGTGAAGAGACCAAAATCATTATAGAACCCACATCGGCACCTAAAGCTGTTGCCATCGTGGGCGCCGGCCCTGCAGGTTTAGCTTGCGCGGTAACCGCTGCTGAGCGAGGTCATACGGTCACGTTGTACGATGCTGCCAATGAAATTGGCGGCCAGTTCAACATTGCCAAACGTATTCCAGGCAAAGAAGAATTTTTTGAAACATTACGTTATTTTGATGTGCGTCTTAAGGAACTCAAGGTTAATGTGCATCTCAACACCCCGTTAACCAGTGCTGCGCTGAATGCATTAGCCGTAGATGAACTAGTACTCGCCACCGGCATTAACCCCCGCCCACTCGAACTTCGAGGCTACAACCATCCTAAGGTATTGAACTATTTAGACGTTATTAGAGGCGCACCTGTGGGCCAAAAAGTGGCGATCATCGGTGCTGGCGGCATTGGTTTTGACGTGGCCGAATTTTTAACCCATGGCGAACGCGAACCCAGCCAAAACATTGAGCAGTTTATGTCCCAATGGGGCATTGATATGAGTCTTCAGGCCCGTGGCGGCGTTGCTGGTATGACACAATCATTAGAAGCCTCGCCTCGGGAAATACACTTATTGCAACGCAAAACGTCAAAAGTTGGCGCGGGTTTGGGTAAAACCACCGGCTGGATTCACCGCGCGGGTTTACAGCAAAAACAAGTCAACATGGTTCCCGGTTGTGAGTATCACGCTATCGATGACAACGGCCTTCACTTAACCATTGGTAGTGAAACCCAAGTGTTAGATGTGGACAATATTATTGTGTGTGCCGGCCAAGATCCTGATCGCCGTTTGGTAGAAGGCTTAGAGCGCAAGTATCACCTTATTGGTGGTGCCGACAAGGCCACCCAGTTAGATGCCAAGCGTGCTATTCGACAAGGTACGTTACTAGCTATTAAGCTTTAGATCTCTCGACTTCGATCGAGATGACAGGTGCCTCGCTCGAAATGACACGAAGATTCAACTAGGAATTTATTATGGAATACACCACTTTTGATTTAACCGTTGAAAATAACGTTGCCCATTTACGTTTTAATAGGCCGCTAAAATACAACACCATGAGCCTTGAGTTTTGGCAGGAGTTCCCGCGAGCCATAGCGGCCTTGGACGATGACCCAGAAGCCCGTGTATTAATGATTAGCGGCGAAGGCAAACACTTTTGTGCCGGTATGGATTTAGCCGTATTTACCAGCGGAGCGATAAAGCGCCCTAAAGACCCAGCCCGCCGTAACGAACACATGCGCCAAATTGTATTGCACTTGCAAGCTGTTATTAGCAACGTAGAGAACTTACGCATGCCCGTTTTAGCCGCCATTCAAGGTGGTGCCATCGGTGGTGCATTGGATTTGGCTTGTGCCTGTGATTGCCGTTATATGACAGAGGATGCGTTTACGAGTATTGAGGAAATTCGCCTCGGTATGGCTGCAGATTTAGGCACCTTACAGCGTTTACCAAAACTCATCTCACCGGGCCTTGCCAAAGAACTGGCCTATACCGGCAGGCGCATGTATAGCCAAGAAGCCCTATCAAGTGGTTTGGTGAATCAAGTATTTAGTGATGTAGACACAATGATGAGTGGCATTATGGCGCTAGCTCAAACCATGGCAAACCACTCACCCTTGGCGGTGTACGGTTGTAAGGAAATCATCGACTATGGTCTTAACCACAGCACCGATGACGCACTGAGATATCAGGCCACATGGCAAGCGGGAATGTTACAGCCCGAAGTGGATATGATGGAAGCCATGATGAGCAAAGGCCAAAAGCGTGATCCGGCGTATAAGGCGCTAGAGGCAAAACGCACCGCATTTGAGGTGCCGCTTTAAGCCGCAACGCCCACTAGTCGGTGTTGGCAATAATGCGTTGCAGCATAACCTTTAAGGTTTCTGCTGCATCGGCATCTAATCCTTCCAACGCGCTTTGCTCCGCTTTTTCGCCATCTGCAATTAGGTGTACAACACGCTGTTGGCCTGCTGCAGTGCCCGTTACCTTAGTGCCCGCATCTAACTGTTGCACACGTGCCATGTCGTGCTTCTGTAAATCTAAGGACAGTTCCAACAGCGTGGTTTGATCCACCATAGTACGCTTAGCAAGTTCTGCCAAGGTCATACTATTTTCATTGTACAAACAAGCCAATACCCGCCACTCTTTGGTGGTTAAGCCATCATCTGCAACCATTTGATGGAACTCGTCACCCATCTGGTGGGTGGCACGTGTTAAGTAGTACAACAGGTAGTTATCTATAAAATGGCTAACGTCATTGGTCTCTACTGGGGCCAAGGTTGGAATAGCTTCGGCAGTGGCATAGGCGCCACGGTAAAAAACCAACCCAGAACCTGCGGTACTGCGCATGGCCTTAACTTGGCCTACAATAATTTCGTGATCACCACCATCATAAGTAGCCCAAGCTTCACACTCAAAACTAGTAATGGTGCCTGGTAGCATCGGCACATCACCAATGCCCTTCTCCACTGACACATCGGCAAATTTGTCGGTGCCGCTGCGGGCAAATTTGTTAGATATGTCTGTTTGGTCAGCACCTAATACATTCACCACAAAATGCTTCGCGTTAATAAAAGCATCGGCACTATAGGCGGTCTTGGTGATACTCCACAAGATTAACGGTGGATCCATGGACACAGAGTTAAAGCTACTTGCAGTGGCACCTACAGGCTCGCCGTTGGCATCCAAACAAGTCACTACCGTGACGCCTGTAGCAAATGATGATAGGGCATCGCGAAATTCACGTGCGTTAAAAGCTTCTGTTGTCATAAGGGCTCCAGTTTAGACGTCAATAATTGACCGCCATTATAGGTGGTCTCGGAGCAAAATTAAGGTTTTGCTCCGAATTAGATGAACTAATTATAATTAACATGTTAAATAAATCAAGCCCTAGATTCTAACCTTTTCTTAAAATGTTTATGCTAAGGCTAATCTGCCGCCGGAAGGTAGGTAACAATGCGCTTTTTAGCCCACCCCAAGACCAGCGGCAACACCAAGATCAGCACGGTCGTACAAACAATGCCTAAGGTGATTGGCCTGTGCCATAAGAAATCGAAACTACCGTCGCTCACCACCAACGCTCTACTCAGGTTTTTCTCCATCATGCCACCCAAAATAAAGCCAAGTAGCATGGGTGCCATAGGAAAATTGAGTAGCTTTAGACCCACCGCCATGAGGGTAATAAACACCATCATTTGAATATCGAAGGTATTGAAACTCACTAAATACACGCCAATGATGGAAAAGAAAATTATCAACGGATTCAATATTTGTGGTGGTATCGCCAGTAGACGTGAAATATAGGGAATCAACGGCAAGTTCAAGATCAGCAGCACCATATTACCAAAGTACATGGAAATAATGACCGACCAAAACACGTCTGGATGGTCTAAGTACAGGCGCGGGCCAGGTTGAATGCCATAGGCGATTAATGCGCCCAGCATAATGGCCGTGGTGCCAGAACCCGGAATACCCAACGTGAGTAACGGTACAAAAGAGCCCGTAGATGCGGCATTATTGGCAGATTCTGGCGCTGCTAAACCCCGCAATGCGCCTTTGCCAAACATTTTCCTGAGTCTTGGCGGTGCTATATTGCGCTCTAGGCCGTAAGCCAAAAACGAGGCAATGGTAGCGCCTGCGCCAGGTAACACGCCCACAATAAAGCCAAATACAGAAGACCGCGCAATGGTGGGTGCAACTTCCTTCACTTCGCTACGAGTTAGCTTCATGGTGCTTAATGCCACGGGCTGCATGGCCTGCTTAGAGCCGTGCATTTCGCCGCGCATAATGGTCATCATCACTTCAGCCAGTGCAAAGGTGGCCATGGCCAATAACAAGAAACTCACGCCATCTACGAGATCTAGCGCACCAAAGGTGTAGCGTGGCGCGCCGGTAATGACATCGTTGCCGACCGTGGCTATCATTAGGCCAAACACGGTCATCATCATGGCTTTAATGACCTGACCTTTGCCAGAGAAAGCGGCCACCGAAGTTAGGCCCAATAACATCAGGGCAAAATAGTCGGCCGACTGAAAACTCAAAGAAACGCTAGCCAAAGCTGGCGCTGTAAAAATAAGAATAATGGCGCCAATCGTACCGCCAGTAAATGAAGCGTAGGCCGCTAAAGCAAGGGCTTTACCTGCTTGATTTTTTTGCGCCAATGGATAACCGTCAAAGGTGGTGACCAAGGTGCTAGCACAGCCAGGAGCGTTAATTAAAATAGACGAGGTAGACCCGCCAAACACCGCACCGTAATACACACCCGCCATTAAAATAATGCCCGACGAAGGGTCTAGGGTGTAGGTAATTGGAATCATTAAGGCCACTGCAGAAATTGGCCCAAGGCCAGGCAGCATGCCAATAAAGGTACCGGCAAAACATCCTGCCACTACCATCAATAAGTTAAACGGCATTAATGCCGTGGCTAAACCCGAAAACATACCATCTAACATGTCAGTCTCCTACCAAAATATCAGGCGTGCTGGCGCAATATATACGTCTAACACTTGGGTTAATAACAACCAAAAAATTAATGCAAAAGGCACGGATGCACCCAACAGCATTTTTATCCTGCGTTCGCCTAAAATGCGATAGCTGCCGATAAGAAATAAGCTTGTAGTAATAGGAAAACCAAGCCATGGCAACAACACAGAAAACAACAAGGTTAGCGCTAGTAAACCTATCATCAGCAAAACGTTAGAGCGTAATAAAGGCGCATTTTGCGACTCGTCTTCTGCTTTAGCTACGATTAACAGTAACGACAGAATAATCCCTAAGCCAGACAACCAATACGGTAGCGTTTGCGCATGGAAAGGCTCATATATGTCGCCAGGCAGCAATGGAATGTCTGCGGCAAAGTAGCCGTAGCTCAGGGATAAAAGTAAAAACAGTACACCGCCAAAGCGGTCTTTAGTGAGGCTCATCATTGTCAGCTCCTACTAGGAAGAAACGCCTTAGGGATGAGTTAGCTAATTGGTTAATTCTCTAACTCACCCCTAAAGCGTTATTACACACTTAGGTGTTTTTCGTTGGCATTAGTTGGTTAAAGGAAACCAAGCTCGCGCATTAGGTTACCTACCACTTCTTCTTGCTGCTCTAAGAAAGTAACAAACTCAGCGCGAGGCTTAAAGATTTCAGTCCAACCGTTACGTGCACGTACAGTTTCCCATGCGTCAGTGTCGTACATTTTATCCAAGGTTTGAGCGTACTCTTCAGCTTCAGCATCGCTTAGGCCCGGTGCACCAAAGAATCCGCGCCAGTTAACAAAGCTTGCGTCATAGCCTTGCTCTTGCAACGTTTGCACGTCTGGAGCAGCGTCAGAACGTTGGTCACCAGTCATTACCAAAATACGCACTTCACCAGCAGCTGCTAGCGCTAAGGCTTCACTAAAGCCAGTTGAAAGCAAGCCAGCTTCACCAGATAGCAGGCCAGCCATTGCCTTACCGCCACCATCAAAAGCCAAGTACTTCACTTTGTTAGGATTGGCACCAGCCGCCTTAAAGGCCATTGCTGCAACCAAGTGGTCCATGCTGCCACGAGCTGAACCACCAGCAATAATCACAGACCTAGGGTCAGTCTTGTAAGCCGCGACTACGTCTGTAAAGGTTTGGAAATGTGAATCGGATTTCACAACAAACGCGCCAAAGTCACCAATGGTGGCCGCAATAGGCGTTAAATCGCGGAACGACTGAGGGAATACCTTGGATAAAGAACGGATGACGATAGGTGTAGAGTTCACCATTAACGTGCCGCGGGATTGGTCTGCAGTTTCAATAAGGTGCGCAATGGCTTTACCACCACCACCGCCAGACATGTTCTGGAAAGATGCGCTGTCAATTAAGCCAGCATTGGTAAGTGCTTCACCGGTGCCACGTGCAGTGCCGTCCCAGCCGCCGCCTGCGCCGCCCGGAATTAGAAAGTGAATAGCGTCTACATCGGCGGATACAGCGCCAGCGCCTAGCATGCCGCTCATCAGAGCAGCGGTAAGTAGCATGCGTTGTTTAGTTTTAAATTGCTTTAACATAATAAGTCCTCGGTTAGTTTTATTGTTGTGCCTGAGCAGCATAAAACGCCATTAATGAGGAGGATAGTTTTAGAAAGTAAACACTTTAAAACACTTAAAATATATTTTGGCCATAAAGTTTACGGGCTAAAACCAGCAATGTTAAGTAGTATGTAAACCATGCAAATAACATTAAAAAACATGAAACTACCGTTTCGCAAGCTCAAACTAAAAAGTCGAATGATGTTTATTTTGGGTTTAATGGCGCTATTACAGACCAGCATGTTGGGATTATTTGCTTTGCAGTACCTCAATCAATCTCTGAATGACGAAATTGGTGTGCGCGCGCTGCACGTGGCAAAAACCATTGCCGCCATGCCAGAAGTCGCTCATGCAGTAAAACTTAGCGACACCAACTACCTACAACCTCTAAGTTTAACCTTGGCACAACAGGCCCATGCTCGTTTTGTAGTGATCGGTGATGCAGCAGGCTTGCGCTTAGCTCACCCTAATACGGCGAAGTTGGGCGCATCCATGATGGATGACGACAACGACGAAATCAGCCCCACCCTCAGCCAAGGCCGAGCAGTTATTTCTAAGGCGGAAGGCAGCTTAGGCTGGTCTATGCGCGCACGAGCCCCTATTTTCGACCCCTTAGGAGAACAAATCGTCGGGTTGGTTTCGGTAGGTTACCTACTGGACAGTATTGAAAGGGTTATTGACAGTTACCGTGCGACATTAATATCGGTCATTTTGGCGGCTTTTTTCATTAGTTTGTTAACCGCTTTATGGTTTGCTAACCATTTTAAGAAAGCCATTTTTGGCCTAGAGCCAGAGCAAATTGGCCAACTTTATCAGGAACGCATCGCCACCTTAGAATCGGTTAGAGAAGGCATTATCGCCGTCAATGCAGACGGCCAAATCACCACCATAAACAAGGCTGCCGTGCAGTTTTTAGAGCTGGAGGATCAGGTACAATGGCAAGGGCAAAATATTAGCACGGTCATGCCGCAAAGCCCGATGTTAGACAACCGTTCCCATAGCGCCGAATTTGATAAAGAAGTGTGGTTTAAGCAAAAGCCTTACATAGTCAACCGCTTACCCCTGCGTAATAACGGCACTGTTATTGGTTTGGTGGCCAGTTTTCGGCCTAAAGACGAGCTAGACTTGGTGAGCCAACAGCTCAGCCGTGTACAACAATATGCCGACAGCTTACGTAGCCAAGCCCACGAATACACCAACAAATTACACACTATTGCGGGCCTCATTCAAATCGGCGCATCAGATCAAGCGCTTGCCCTCATTGGCCAAGAAAACCAAGCCCACCGCGCACTCATTAAGCTACTTATGAGCACCGTGTCAGATGCCATTTTAGCAGGCTGTTTGTTAGGAAAATTTAACCGTGCAAAAGAGATTGGCCTCACCTTAAACATTGACCCCGACAGCCACATGAATGACTTACCTGCACACCTGCCCAGAGATCAACTGGCAAGCATGATTGGCAATATTATCGACAACGCCTTTGATGCCTGCTTAGCGGAAGGTGCCCATGGTACTCAAATCAACCTAACCATGACCGACTTTGGTACCGACATTTTGTTTGAAGTGGAAGATCAGGGAGCTGGTGTTGACCCAAGCCAACGTGAGCTAATTTTCACCAAAGGTTATAGCAGCAAAAGCGTCGGAGACCATGGCATAGGCTTACATGTGGTACAAAAACTGGCCACACGTTTTGGTGGTTATGTGACTATGGAACCTGTCACGTTAGGTGGCAGCCGCTTTACCATTAGCCTACCCAAACAGACCCCACGCTTATGATGCACAATGATACTATCCGTGTAGTCATTGCCGAAGATGACCCACAAAATGCCCTTATCCAACAGACCTATTTAGAACGTTTAGAAGATTTTGAGCTAGTGGGAATTGCCCACAGTATAGAAGACGCACAAGATCTGGTGTCTATACTGATGCCGGACCTACTACTGTTAGACGTGTATTTTCCTGCCGGCAACGGCATGCAACTGTTGCACCAGTTGCGTGCTAATAATAGCCATACCGATGTGATATTGATCACTGCAGCTAAGGAGGTGGATGTACTAAAATCCGCATTACATGGTGGTGTATTTGATTATATTTTAAAACCTTTAGTATTCGAGCGGCTCAAAGTGAGCCTAAACAACTACCAGCAACACCGCGCACGACTCAACACCGTGGCTGCAATTGGGCAAACCGACTTAGATGAACTGATGCCTCGCCTCGCTCAAGCAACTGCCTCTATCAATGCACGGCTGCCAAAAGGCGTTGATGAAATCACTTTGAACAAAGTACTTGATGTCATTTCACAGCAATCGCAAGCATTGAGCGCCGAACAAATGGGTAACGACATTGGTGCCAGCCGCACCACTGCAAGACGCTACTTAGAATACTTAGTTGGGATCAATAAAATAAAGGTGCAAATTCAATACGGCAGCGTGGGTCGTCCCGAGCGACTGTATGCGGCTATTTAACGCAGCAACATAGAAACTTCTATCGAAACACAGACTTATAACTATTTAGTATATGGTTATAACTATATTTGCCTTTTCTAATAAACCGTCGTACAATGCCACCAAGTTAATAAACTTGCCCACTTGGAGGCACCATGACACAAGCTACGCCCACATCACCTGTAATTACCGCCGTGTTTGACGAAGCGACCTTCACCGTCACCTATATTGCTGCAGATCCAGAGACTAAACAATGCGCAGTGATCGACTCGGTTTTGGATTACGACGCTAACATGGGCCGCACCCGCACAGACTCTGCTGACCAAGTGATCGCCAGCATTAAGGCCCAAGGGTTAACACTAGTTTGGTTATTAGAAACCCATGTCCATGCTGATCACTTATCAGGTGCACCCTACATTCAAAGTCAATTAGGCGGCAAGATCGCCATTGGTGCTCAAATCACCCAAGTTCAAGAAATTTTTGGCAACTTATTTAATGCTGAAGATGGTTTCGCCCGCAATGGCAGCCAGTTTGACCATTTGTTAGCACCCAATGAAGAATTAAAAATTGGCCACATGACCATGAAGGCACTCCACACACCAGGCCACACACCGGCCTGTATGAGCTTTGTTGTTGCAGACGCCTGCTTTGTTGGTGATACCTTATTCATGCCAGACTACGGCACCGCTCGCTGTGACTTCCCAGGTGGTGACGCGGCTACGCTCTATGAATCAATGGAAACTATTCTAAGCTTACCTGACGACACGCGGTTGTTCATGTGCCACGATTATGCCCCCGGTGGCCGCGAGTACCTTTGGGAAAGTACCGTTGCAGCTTCTAAATCTAGCAACATTCACTTAGCGGGAAAAACCAAAGCCGAGTTTATTGATATGCGCACCACTCGAGACGCTCAACTTAGCGCGCCACGGTTGCTTTTACCTTCGGTGCAAGTGAATATGCGTGCAGGCCATATGCCACCGGTAGAAGATAACGGCATTGCCTATATTAAAATTCCCGTTAATCAAATCGGCGCTTAATCACTGTGAATAAAGCTCTCTGGAACCCGCTGACAAAACTACCTGCATTAGTATGGCTTAAAACCTACGACACACGTGCGTTACAAGCCGACGCCATGGCTGCGTTAATCGTTACCATCATGCTAATTCCGCAGAGTTTGGCCTATGCCATGTTGGCAGGATTACCCCCTGCTACAGGTCTATACGCCAGTATTTTACCTTTATTAGCCTACGCACTGTTTGGCTCTAGCCGCACCTTAGCGGTGGGCCCTGTGGCGGTTATTTCCTTGTTATCCGCTAATGCCGTGGGGTTAGCCCATATCAACAGCGGGTTAGACGTACTGACCTTGTCCATAACCCTTGCCTTGTTATCGGGTATCTTAATGCTGTTTATGGGGCTATTTAAACTTGGTTTCATCGCCAACCTGTTGGGCCGTCCCGTAGTTACGGGATTCATCACCGCCGCCGGTATTCTTATCGCCCTAGGACAACTCAAACACATTTTGGGTATCCCTTTAGGCGGCCATAACCTGCCTGAACTGATCATCGGCCTTAACGAATACGGCACAGATACTCACTTACTCACCGTTGTTGTCGGTGTCACCAGCGTGGCTTTTTTATGGTGGGCGCGTGCCCCCCTAACCCACTTGTTAGGTCGCTTTATGAGCAAAACTGCAGCATCTGCGCTAAGCAAGCTGGCGCCTGTTAGTGCGGTAATTATCTCTATTTTGTTAGTTTCCAACCTAGGCTTAGATCAGCAAGGCGTTAAAGTTGTCGGCGAGATTCCCTCAGGCCTGCCTACCTTGGCGTGGCCAGAACTCAGCTGGTTACTAGTTTCAACACTGATGCCGTCTGCCGTTATGATTAGCCTTATCGGTTATGTTGAATCCATTTCCGTAGCACAAACCTTGGCCAACAAACGCCGCCAACAAATTGACCCTAACCATGAGCTTCTAGGCTTAGGTGCAGCCAACGTGGCCTCTGCAGCATCAGGTGGTTTTGCTGTAACCGGTGGGTTTTCTCGCTCCGTAGTAAACTTTGACGCAGGTGCGCAGACGCCCATGGCGGGTGTATTCACCGCAGTGGGTATTGCCTTTGCTAGCATCTATCTCACGCCTTACCTGGCCTTGTTACCTAAGGCCGTATTAGGTGCCACCATCTTTGTGGCCGTACTCACGCTCATTGAACCTCACGAAATCAAGTTTACCTGGAAGTACAGCAAGCACGACTTTGCAGCCATGATGATTACTATTGGCATGGTATTATGTGTAGGTGTAGAAGCAGGAGTAATGGCAGGCGTTGCAGCGACTATTTCCTTGATGTTATGGCGCACCAGCCGCCCCCATACGGCCATTGTCGGTCCTATCGCTGGTAGCGAACACTTCCGTAACATCGCACGCCATGATGTTGAGCAATGTGAGGTAGTCATAGCTCTACGCATTGATGAGAGTTTATTTTTTGGCAACGTACGTTATTTGGACAATCAGCTTAATGAATTAATGGCACAAAACCCTTGTATCGAACACCTGATCCTTATGGCGTCTGGCATCAATCACATTGATTCAAGTGCCGTAAAGAGCTTATTGGAATTCAATCAGCGCCTCAAAGACAAAGGCATTAATATGCACTTGTCAGAAGTTAAAGGTCCAGTATTAGATCGCTTACAACGTGTTGGGTTTTCTGAACAGTTAACAGGCCGCATTTATCTTAGCCAACATCAAGCGTGGCAAGACCTTACGTGATAAAGTTCTTGCTCTATATTTAGCTTTACGAGCTAGGAGTAAGCAATGAAATTAAGCCAACAAAGCTGTGAAGCCTGCCGCGCAGGCGCAGCCAAGGTATCCAACAAAGATGCTGTGGTTTTAATGGCTGAAATACCTGACTGGACGCTAGTTGAAAACAACGGCACCATGCAGCTGCAAAGGGTCTATAGTTTTAAAAACTTTAAACTAGCCCTTGCCTTTACCAACACCCTCGGCGATTTAGCAGAAACCGTGTTTCACCACCCCAGCATTTTGACAGAATGGGGCAAAGTCACCGTCACTTGGTGGACCCACACCATCGACGGTTTACACCACAATGACTTTATAATGGCTGCCAAAACAGATCTTTTAAGAGGTTAATACTCAGCCCAGATAATACTAGACGCCTTCCATGAGCTACGAACTATTTTTTGCCATTTGCCTGTTTGCCCTTGTCACCACTGGCACACCCGGGCCCAATAACATTATGCTCACTAGCTCGGGCGCCAACTTTGGTTTTCGTAAAACCATCCCCCACATGCTTGGCGTTAACCTGGGCCTCAACAGCCTGCACTTATTAATGGGTTTGGGTTTAGGTGCGGTGTTTATTCAGTTTCCTATTCTGCAAAATATACTCAAGGTGGTAGGTAGTGCTTATTTGTTGTGGTTGGCTTGGAAAATGCTAGGCAATTCAGTTGCTGCCACCACCAACACGCCAACACCACTGACGATGTTACAAGCCGCCACCTTTCAGTACGTTAACCCTAAAGCGTGGGTCATGACCATTGGGGCGAATGTGAGTTTCAGCCTAGAGGGTGATCTATACTGGACTTCAGTTGTAGCCATTATTGGTGCTTATTTTTTAGTCGGCCCTTGTACCAATACCTGTTGGGTGATCTTTGGCAAAGCCATTGGCCGCTACCTTTCTTCATCTCAACGGCTAAAGGTGTTCAATATTATTATGGCTGGTTTAACAACCAGCTGCGTGTGGTTTATTTGGCAATAAATTGTTCTGCGTAGGCTTGATAACGCTGTGCGGTAGGTACCTGCCGGGTTGCTGTCTGTATTAGAATGTAGCGAACAATCCAGTGCCAACTCGTCTACGGTTTTGTATATACAAGCCATGCGCGTTATTTTAGGTATATTGGCGCTGCCCTTTGGCATTTCGGCACTGGGTTACCCTGTATCGGCAGCGGGCATTACCGAAGCCACATCCATCGCGGTAGCCCTTGGTTTAGACCCCGCCTACGTGGCCGCAAATAATATGCTCAGATTGAGTTTATGTTCAGTTGCGGCACCGTTTTTATTGGTAAAAATTAAGCGACGTGGGATTGATGATTAAGCTACAATAAAAATCTATAGCCTCAACGCTGACGACCTGCATGTTTAAGTTTTTCGAAAATTTAGTTAATCCCTACCCTTCACAAGCACCTACCCAACCGCCCAACAGCGTTTGGAAATTTTGTCTGCATTATTGTTATGGCATGAAACGTTACATGGTGGTTTTGGCGTTGAGTGCGGGTGCCTTTGCGGCTATGGAAATCGTATTATTCGGGTTTGTAGCACAACTAGTTGACTGGTTGGCAGTGCAGAACAAAGAGACGTTTTTGTCAGACCAAGCGGTAACGCTATGGACCATGAGCGGTTTATTATTAATCGGCATGCCTATTATTATTTTGATCAACAACTTCATGCGCCACCAAACCCTGATACCTAACCTTACCCAACGAGTGCGGTGGATGGCCCATGGGTATTTACTACGCCAGAGCATGGAATTCTACCAAGATGACTTTGCTGGCCGTATTGCCGCCAAGGTAATGCAAGGCGCACTAGCAGTTAGGCAAATTGTTAGCAAATTGTGCGACACCTTTTTCTATGTGCTGGTGGGTGTCATTTCGATGTTGCTATTACTGACCTTTGCCGACTGGCGCATGGCCATGCCGCTCGTGGCTTGGATCGTTGCCTTTTCTCTGGCCTTATATTATTTTTTACCCCGTTTACAAAACGTGTCCGAAGATCAGGCCAATAAAAGGGCCGTTATGACTGGCCGCGTGGTAGACAGTTACACCAACATTGCCACCGTTAAACTGTTTGCTCACACCCAAAGTGAAGCCAGCTATGCCAAGTCCTCTATGGACCTGTTCTTACGCAACGTATTTCAAATGATGAGACTCAGCACTGGCATGGACTTAACCATCACCCTCATCAATAACATGCTCATCTTTTCTACTGCCGCATT
This sequence comes from uncultured Oceanospirillaceae bacterium, assembly GCA_965366045.1. Classification (GTDB taxonomy): domain Bacteria; phylum Pseudomonadota; class Gammaproteobacteria; order Pseudomonadales; family Balneatricaceae; genus Njordibacter. The sequence goes on along the minus strand of CBDUDU010000008.1, from coordinate 7,837 downwards.
AAACATATACCTGTGGCTCAATGGTGACGTGAGTTTGGGTATGGTGGCCGTAAGCCTAGCTTTAGCCATGCGCTTGCAGAGTTTTTCTGATTGGTTAATGTGGGAAATTCATGACTTTTTTGAAAGCATTGGTACCGTTATAGATGCCATGAACACCATTTCACAACCACAAAAGGTGGTGGATCATAAGTCAGATAATATCAAGGTAAATCAGGGCCAAATCGACTTCAATACCATTCGTTTTCATTATGGCAAGAATGAGGGCGTGATTGAGTCGTTAAGCCTGTCGATCAAGGCCGGTGAAAAAGTAGGTATTGTCGGTCGCTCTGGTGCTGGCAAATCCACCTTGGTTAACCTACTCATGCGCTTTTACGATTTAGAAGGCGGTAACATTTGTATCGACGGTCAAGACATTAGCCAAGTCAGTCAAGACAGCTTACGAGCTGCGATTGGCATGGTAACGCAAGACACTTCTCTACTGCATCGTTCCGTGCGTGAGAACATTGTTTATGGTAAACCCGATGCCACCGACGCAGAACTACTGGACGCCTGCAAAAAAGCTGAAGCCGACGTATTTATAGAAACCTTACAAGATCCTAACGGCAACAAAGGCTATATGGCCCAAGTAGGCGAACGTGGGGTAAAACTTTCCGGTGGCCAACGGCAACGTATTGCCATTGCGAGGGTATTACTTAAAAACGCACCCATACTGGTATTAGACGAAGCCACCTCTGCCCTAGACTCAGAGGTAGAGGCCGCTATTCAAGCGAGTTTAAACCGACTCATGGAAGACAAAACGGTGATTGCTATTGCCCATCGCTTATCCACTATCGCGGCGATGGATCGCTTGGTCATTATTGACGACGGTCACATCATAGAACAAGGCAGTCATCAACAGTTACTGGCCCAAAAAGGCATCTACGCCAAATTATGGCAGCACCAAACCGGTGGCTTTATAGGGCTGGAGTAAAGCTGAAGATCAATAATGGTCTTCTTCAGTCGCCTCATCAGGGTCTGGAATAGCTAACTCTGGTCCCGCCATAGGTGCTTGGGTCCATTCATCAATATCATCTAGCTGCCCTAATACATCTTCCTCTAACGCCACGGCATAGTCTTCCGCATCTGGTGCAGTGAAGGCCGCAATAGGTGTGCCGATCACACCGGCAGCCAATATAGGCGACTGTTCTTCCACATCTTCTGGGGTAACCTCACGGTAGCGCATACTGTTAAGAACCGCTAAAATAATGGCCACAAAGGCGATAGCTATGCCGATAAAGTACACATCGGGGCCATATCTAGACATGGCAAAAGCCACCATAATAGGCCCTATACTTAAACCAATGCCAGCTGCCATTACCATGGCGCCGCTGGCCGATACTATTTGTTCCGGCGACAAACGGTCACTAGCATAGGCAATACACAATGAGTACATTGGCATCACCGAGCCACCGACAATAACGATAAGAGGTATATAACTAGGACTAGTGTGATCCCAAACTCCCGCTAACAAACACAAACCTACAGCCACTACGGCGTTAAGCAGCATAACACCACGCCGGCCATACTTATCTGACAAGCGGCCAATAGGCCACTGTAATAAAAAGCCACCCCATAAGAATGACGCCATAAATAGCGCCACTAAGCTGTGATCAAAGCCTTTTTGTAAGCCATACACGGCGCCTAATCCAAACACCGTGCCGTGAGCAGCGCCAGTAAGCGTGTTACTAATAACCGCCAAAGGAGACACTTTATATAAGGTGAAAATAGACATGGTTTCGCTTTGGTCAAATGCCGGAGCTGGACGCGCAGTCAACAAAATAGGTACCAGCGCAAACGAGATGATGACTGAGATCAGAATAAACAGTTCGGTACTGGCTGGGTCGGCTACGTTCAATAGGAACTGACCACTACCCATACCCAAGGTCACGACAACCATATAGGCAGACAATATTGCACCACGATTTTCGTTACTGGCGCGGTCGTTTAACCAGCTTTCTGTTACTACAAATAAACCAGAAAAACAGATGCCCGTAGTTAAGCGCATGGCGCTCCACGTATAAGGGTTGATATAAATACTGTGTAACAAAATGGCTATGGAAGCGGTAGACGCTAGGGCGGCAAACACCCGAATGTGCCCCACTCGCGCCACCAATTTTGGGGTGATAATACTGCCAATCAACATACCCGAAAAGTAGAATGACATCACCACACCTGTGGTAAAAACATCAAACCCTTCTAAGCTTGCTCTCACACCTAATAGTGTACCTTGTAGGCCGTTGCCGACCATGATAAAACCGATACCTAACAACAAGGCCCAGCTGGCTTTTATTTCTTGCAACATGGCGCGTTTCTCCACCATAAGTGCTGATCTTCAGGCCGCCACGATACTGTTTTTTAAGCTCGCTGGATAGAGCCAAAAAGACTTTTATTTAAGGCTTATTTAGCCTAAATAAGCCTTGCACACTTCATCCGCAATAATCGTTAAACCCAAAGCAATACGCTCTGACGTTTGTGCAGCGTAGTTAATGCGAATACATTGGTGCTGGTGTTGCCAATCATCATTAATACCCACAAAAAAGTTATGCCCAGAAACCACAATAACGCCCCGCTCCTTCAAACGTTGATACAAAGTTTGGCTGGTAATCGGCATGTCCTTAAACCATAACCACAAGAACATAGCGCCCTCAGGCTTATGCATGGCATAAGGCACGTTGGAGTCCATCACTTGATGTAAGGTCTTTTGCGCAAAGGCCAATTGAGCTTCGTAGGCTGGGCGTACCACCCTTTGGCTCAGGTCAATAATCTCACCCGTAGCGATCATGTCGGTAGTCAGGGCTGCACCAAAGCTACCACTGGCCAGGTTGATAATGGCATTAATGCCTGCAATGGTTTGAATGGTTTCTTCATTAGCCACCACAATGCCGGTGCGGGCACCGGGTAAGCCAAACTTAGACAGACTCAAGCACACAATGGTGTTGTCATTCCAAAATGGCGTGGCTGGTGTATAGATAAGCCCCGGAAACGGTATGCCATAAGCACCGTCTATAATAAGCGGCACGTTATTGGCTTTAGCTAACGCATCAAGTTGCTCGACTTCGTCGTCGGTAATCACGTTACCTGTAGGGTTGGTAGGACGAGACACGCAAATAGCGCCAGTATTTGGCCCCACGTGTAAGTCGTCAAATTTCACGCGGTATTTAAACTGGCGCTGCTCCAACTCGTCAATATTTGGGTGGGCTGCGGTGAATAAACTCTGGCCAATGCCGGCATCGGCATAACCAATGTATTCGGGTGCCATAGGTAATTGAATCTGTTTTTGAGTACCGTCGTCAAACTGTCCAGCGAGCATATTGAACAACATAAAAAAGGCAGATTGACTGCCATTGGTGAGGGCAATATTTTTACGTGTCACAGGCCAGCCGAGCTTTTTACTAAATAAGGTTGCTAGGGCATCGATTAGATCGGCATTGCCCTGAGCTGGGTCGTAACTACCTAATAAACTGCGCACTGCAGCTGGATCATTAGCCAATTTTTGCAGGCGTTGCTGCATAATCGCTTCTATTTCTGGGACGTTAGCAGGATTACCGCCACCCATCATAATCATGTCACGGCCACTTGAAAGGGCGTTGGTGATGTCGTCCATTAACACTGTAATGCCCGCATTACCACTAAATTTTTGACCAAAGGTAGATAAATTCAAACCATTATTCCAACTCAATTGAGGTTAAAACTAAACCATGGATCACACGGGTTAGCGACGTCTCCTTGAGCAAGCCGATTGTGTCGACCGCTCAATTTAACCGGCATATTACAGGTATTTTTGCCAAAATTCTGCCTTACCTGCGCCCTCGGTTAATTCGTAGGCTTTAAAACCAGATTTGTCATACGAGGCTTTGGCAATGGTATTGTTTGCCAGTACTTCTAGTGTCACTTTACAGGCGTTGCCTTGCCGAGCATGGTCTTCTACAGCCTTGAGTAACGCAGTACTGATACCCATACCACGGAATTCTTTTTGTACGCCTAGGTCGTGGATATTAACCAAAGGTTGCGCAGCAAACGTGGAGTAGCCCCACAGACAATTGGTCATACCGGCACATTCATCCCCTACCCACGCCAACAAGCTAAAGTTTTGTTTTTGTTGAGGTAAGTCAGTCAACAAGCGTTGTTTTACCTCCTCAGCCAGCGCCTGCCCTCCACCCATATCATCAAGGGCGTACGCATCCAATTGCTGTATCAACAAGGCCATTTGTTGCGCGTCTTGATAATCAACTAAGGTAATCGAAATAGTTTTTCCTGCTGTCATAAGTGTGCCCTAGTCAAGGTTATACTGGTTGAGGCAGTCATCCGTATATAACTAAACAGAATAACGTTTAATCTTTTTATTACTTTTTCTTTTAAAAAAGTAGTGGCATACTGCCCGCAATCCATGGGACCAATCTGTAAATTAAGATGGGACCAACCAATTTAAACTGGGAGCAACATGCCATGAGTAACATCTCTAAAGCTCGTCTAAGCCATCTTAAACAATTAGAAGCCGAAAGTATTCACATCATGCGTGAAGTTGTTGCCGAGTTCAATAATCCAGTGATGCTTTATTCTATTGGCAAAGACTCATCGGTGATGCTGCATTTAGCAAAAAAAGCATTTTACCCAGCTCCTCCGCCGTTCAAACTATTGCATGTGGATACGACGTGGAAGTTTAAGGAGATGATTAAGTTTCGTGAAAAGGCAGTGACAGAATCTGGTATGGAACTCATCACCCACATTAACCCAGATGGCTTAGCCATGGACATTAGCCCTTTTACCCACGGTTCTAAAATCCATACCGACGTGATGAAAACCCAAGGCCTAAAACAAGCCCTAGACCATTACGGTTTTGACGCCGCTTTTGGTGGTGCTCGCCGCGACGAAGAAGGCTCCCGCGCAAAAGAACGTATGTTTTCGTTCCGTTCTAAAGAACACCGATGGGATCCTAAAAATCAACGCCCTGAGTTATGGAACCTCTTTAATACACGCATTAACAAAGGCGAAAGCATTCGTGTTTTCCCTATTTCTAACTGGACCGAACTGGACGTTTGGCAATACATCTACATGGAAAAAATCGACATTGTACCTTTGTATTTTGCAGCTCAACGCCCTGTAGTCAAGCGCGACGGTATCGACATTATGGTGGATGACGAGCGCATGCCTATTGCTGATAATGAAACCATCGAACACAAATCAGTGCGTTTTAGAACCCTTGGCTGTTACCCACTGACCGGAGCGATTGAATCTACCGCCAACACCTTGCCAGAAATCATTCAAGAAATGCTACTGGCCAAAACCTCAGAACGCCAAGGTCGCCTGATTGACGCCGACCAAGCTGGATCCATGGAACTTAAAAAAGCGGAGGGTTATTTCTAATGAGTCATCAAAGCCAACTCATCGAACAAGACATTCATAGCTACTTGCAGCAGCACGAACACAAAAGCCTATTGCGCTTACTCACCTGTGGCAGCGTAGACGACGGCAAATCCACTCTCATTGGACGACTACTGCACGACAGTAAATTGGTGTATGAAGACCAGTTAGCAGCCGTAAAACAGGCCTCGCTCACTAGCCAAGGCAACCAAGACAGCGGCGAATTAGATTTGGCCCTTTTAGTAGACGGCCTGCAAGCCGAACGTGAGCAAGGCATCACCATTGATGTGGCCTACCGTTATTTTTCTACCAGCAAACGCAAGTTCATCATTGCCGATACCCCAGGGCACGAGCAATACACTCGAAACATGGCTACCGGTGCATCTAATTGTGATCTAGCCATTATTCTAGTGGACGCCCGTAAAGGCTTGCTCACTCAAACTCGCCGTCATAGCTTTATTGTGTCTTTGCTAGGCATTAAGCACGTGGTTGTGGCCGTCAATAAGATGGATTTGATGGATTACAATGAAATGGTATTCAAAAAAATCCAACAAGATTACCAATCCTTTGCCAAAAACTTAGACTTGCCTAACATTCACTTTGTACCTGTGTCGGCCCTCACTGGCGATAATGTGGTGGATGAAAGCACCAATATGCCTTGGTATCAAGGCCCATCGTTGCTGCACCTATTGGAAGGTTTGGATACCGAAACTGACCTCGCCCAAGGCGATTGGCAGCTACCCGTGCAATACGTTAACCGCCCCAATGCCGACTTTCGTGGCTACTGTGGCACTATCGCCTCTGGCAGCGTAAAACCAGGCGATGAGGTGCGTATATTGCCCTCTGGCCAAACCAGTACCATTGCCAGTATTGTCACCGCCGACGGCGATTTAAAACAAGCCTTTGCACCTATGGCGATTACCGTCACCCTTACCGACGAGATCGATATCTCCCGTGGTGACACTTTGGTGCATGCCAGTAACGCTCCAAACACCGTAAGCAGCCAAAACTTAACTGCAAACTTAGTTTGGATGGATCAACAACCACTGAGCTTAAGCCGGGATTATGAACTCAAACTAGGCGGCAAACGTATTAACGCTCGGGTTAAACAAATTCACCACCAAATCAACGTTAATAACCTCGAGAAAAAACCTGCCACCACCCTTGAGCTTAACGAAATTGGTTTAGTAGAATTACATTTAGACGCACCTATCCCAGCGTCGGAATTCAAAAACAGCAAAGGTTTAGGAGCGTTTATCTTAATAGACAAAATCAGCCACGCTACGGCTGGTGCGGGCATGATATCTGAACTAAAAGTAGCCTCTACCGGTGCCGCCAACGATGATGTAAAAGCCTTAGACCTTGAAAAAGCTAACCAACAGCTCGCGGCAAGTAGTGCTCAAGAAGTGGTTCAATGGGCGTTAGAGTTAGGCGGGAAAACGCTAATCACCACCAACTTTGGCCCCCAAGAGGCCGTGTTATTACATATGGTGAATCAAGTATCACCAAACACCCAAGTGTTGTGGATCGACTCTGGCTATAACATGCCACAAACCTATAAATTTGCGCAGCGTGTCATCAATAAGCTCAACCTTAACCTTGTGGTATATGCACCTACCGTGAGCGCAGCACGGCGCGACGCAGTGATGGGTGGCATTCCCACCATCGATGATCCTGCCCATGCTGAGTTTACGCAACAGTTCAAGCTAGAGCCGTTTAAACGCGCCATGAGCGAACTTGCACCCGAAGTATGGCTCACGGCCCTGCGCCGTGAACAAAGCCAGTTGCGTCAGCAAATGGACACGGTAGCCCATGGGCCCAACGGCATGATCAAAGTGTCTCCGTTATTGGATTGGAGTTTAAACGACATGCAGGCTTATTTAGCCCAATACGGCTTACCAGACGAGGCCCGTTACTTCGACCCTACCAAAGCCGAAGCTGGCCGAGAGTGTGGCTTGCATACCTTAGCCGCGGATTAGATCGGCGGCGTTGGGGGCGGCTGATACCGCCCCAATTTTTTTGAACTGCGTTATTTAAGAGCAGGTCTTTTGCAGCAACAACGGCGCCAACTGTAATGAGCGGACAGGCAATGACGATGGCCAACGTTAATTGAGTGATACCAGACAGCACAAGGATCACCGTAGATAAGAGTGACGTCATATAAGACGCCGATGAAACGGAATTTTTCTTCACCTGCTTGTGATATTTTAATCTGCGGTGTTTCTGGCTACTGTTTTTCATCTATAGGTAAAGACTATATCGCCAATTCATTGCCGCTGGGTTCGGTAAAGTGAAAACGTCGGCCTCCAGGGAAATGGAAAATACCTTGTACAATGGTGCCACCCGCTGCTTCCTCCTTGGCTTGAGTCGCTTCTAAGTCTTCGCTCAAAAGGACTAACAGGGCTCCACCCTCTTTTGCTGTAGCGCAGGCATCAGA
>CBDUDU010000007.1:0-43900 GCA_965366045.1 uncultured Oceanospirillaceae bacterium | reverse complement strand
GCGCGATTTCTTGCGCGCGTAAAACCATAGGTTTGGGCGACCTCTGGCGTCACCATCATGGTATTAAATGCGTTGTAGTGAATATTATATTTTTGGCTATGAATGGCTTGTTCTGCATAACTTGGCAGTGCCAAAGAGGCTAGTAATACAGCACAGATAAAGCTAAGGTGGCGGATCGGATGCGTCATGGGTTGGCTTCTTACCTTCTACGATATAAGTCTTTATTGGAGGCCTAATTGTGCGTGATGCGTGGCAAAAAGTAAAAACAAAACATTGCAAACTGTAGGTCAACAACATGATGAAAAAAATATTGGTTGGTCTAGGTGCAGTCATCACCATCCTCCTGTTAGGCCTGTCTGCGACCGATAATATGCACCTTCTTGAAAGTTTTAGAGCGGCCTATTTTTAGAGTGATCGACTGATAAGGAAACCTGATATGGGTAACATTCTCATTACTGGTGCCAGCCGAGGTATCGGCGCTGCAACTGCAAAAATGCTGGCAGCTAGAGGCCACAACGTGTGTGTTAATTACCACAAACAGAAACGCAAAGCTGAGCATCTGGTTGCTCAGATTCAACAGTTGGGTGTAAGTGCTATTGCAGTACAGGCTGATGTTTCCCAAGAGCAGGAGGTATTGGCATTATTTAAATGCATGGATGAACAGCTTGGTCCAATCACGGGTTTAGTCAATAATGCCGGTATGTTGTTACCTCAAATGCCAGTGGAGCAGATGGATGCGCAACGTATTAATCAATTGCTGACTACCAATGTCACCAGTTACTTTTTATGTTGTCGAGGAGCGATCAAACGTATGGCCCTAAAACATGGAGGCCAAGGCGGCGCCATCGTTAATGTCTCGTCTGCCGCGTCTCGACTCGGTGCCGCCGGCGAATACGTTGACTATGCCGCTAGCAAAGGTGCTATAGACACCCTCACCATAGGGCTATCCAAAGAGGTGGCCCGCGAAGCCATACGAGTGAATTGTGTGAGACCAGGGTTTATTGCAACCGACATGCATGCCGATGGCGGCGAGCCCAACCGCATTGAGCGGGTTAAAAGCACCATCCCTATGGGTCGTGGTGGTCAACCAGACGAAGTCGCTAATGCGATTGTTTGGTTATTATCTGAAGAAGCCTCCTACGTGACAGGCTCATTTACCGACATCGCTGGTGGTCGCTAGCAAATCAATATGAGACACTATAGGTATGATTTTTGAATGCCGCGATGGTTGGCTAAAGGTGAGTTGAGTTTATGACTAATGCAGGCGTATTTGTGGTTCAGACCGTATTTGGTTTGTACCTAATGTTGGTAATTATTCGGTTTATGCTGCAGTTGGCGAAAGCCGATTTTTATAACCCCTTAGCGCAAGCTGTGGTGAAGCTCACCCAGCCTTTTATTGGACCACTGCAAAAAGTCATGCCCAAAACCGGCCGCTTTAGTTTGGCCACCTTGGTGCTGGGATTTTTAGTGCAATTGCTACTTATTGTATTGGTGTTGATGATTGCTGGTTTTGGGTTGCCAAACCCTGTGAGTTTAGCTATTTGGAGCCTTATTGGTCTGGGTTCACAAGTGTTGGACTTGCTCTTTTTTGCCATCTTAGGGAGTATCGTTTTAAGTTGGTTGGCACCACAAACCAACCACCCCGGGGCTTATCTGCTGCAGCAACTTACGGAGCCTGTAATGGCGCCTGCTAGACGTATGTTGCCGAATTTGGGCGGATTGGATTTTTCTCCTATTTTGGTGTTTATCATTATTAACTTATTGAATATGTTGGTGATTCAAAGTTTAGCGCAAAGCTTTGGTATGCCTCGTGGTTTGGTAATGGGGCTTTAACGATGGCAACAACTGATAATACCCAAGCGGCAGCTGCCTTCAATTTTGAAACCGCATTGGCCGAGCTAGAAAACATCGTCGCCAACATGGAACAGGGTGAGTTAACACTGGAAGATTCTTTGCAGGCGTTTGAGCGCGGCATCGCATTAACCCGCGGTTGCCAAACGGCGTTGGCGCAGGCCGAACAAAAAGTCAAAGTGTTAATGCAAGATGCCCAAGGGCGCATTGTTGAGCAGCCCTTTAATAAGGAATCATAAGCGTGGAATTTGAGTCTTTAGACGATTTTTTGAGTCATAGCCAAAATCGCGTAGAGCAATACCTAAATACTGCAATTAGGCAACGTCGCGCGAGTGGCGTACTGTCCCAAGCTATGGCATACAGTGCGGTACAAGGCGGCAAACGAGTCCGTGCAGCCCTGGTTTACGGTGGCGCTCGAGCGTGTGGTATTGACCATGCTTGCCTAGACCCGTTGGCTGCGGCCGTAGAGGCAATGCATGCATATTCGCTGATTCATGATGACTTGCCGGCCATGGATGACGACGCCTTACGCCGTGGTCAGCCCAGCTGCCACATTGCCTTTGACGAGGCGACCGCAATTTTGGCGGGTGATGCCCTACAAGCGCTGGCGTTTGAATTGATCGCTGAAGCCCATGGCCCACACCTTAATGCCGATCAGTGTTTGGCGATGGTGGCTTGCTTAGCTAAAGCCGCCGGATCCAAAGGTATGGTGGCGGGACAAATGCTCGACATGGCGGCTGAAAATGATGCCGTTAGTCTTACCCAGTTAGAAACCTTACACCGATTTAAAACCGGTGCTTTGATTGTCGCCAGCGTTGAGTTAGGTGCGTTGGCTCAGGCCGAGGTTGATGACCTGCAATTACAGAAATTACGAGACTACGCCCAAGCGATTGGTTTGGCGTTTCAGGTACAAGATGATATTTTAGACATCGAGAGCGATACTCAAACCCTAGGTAAAGCCCAAGGCTCCGATCTGTTGAATGATAAATCCACCTATCCTTCGTTGTTAGGTATGACTCTAGCCAAACAAAGACTCGGTGAGTTGCACCAACAAGCCGCACATGGATTGCGTGACTTTGGCCCTGCTGCTGCACCATTAGTTTGGTTGGCCGATTTTATCGTCAGTCGTCAACATTAGAGGCTGGCATTAGCGCCATGTTTGACCCTATTCAAACCATCCCTGCGAAACCTCCCCTCACTCCTTTGTTAGATCAAGTGGACGGGGTTGAGGACTTGCGCTGCCTACAAGATAACCAGTTGCCTCAGTTGGCTTACGAGTTGCGCTTGGCGTTGCTTTATAGTGTTGGCCAAACAGGCGGGCACTTAGGCGCAGGCCTCGGGGTGGTTGAATTAACCATCGCCCTGCATTACCTACTCAACACGCCAAAGGATCGACTGATTTGGGATGTGGGGCATCAAGCCTACCCCCATAAAATGCTCACAGGCCGTAAACAAGCCATGTTGTCGATGCGGCAGATGGGTGGATTGGCGCCGTTTCCTAAACGTGACGAAAGCCTCTTTGATGCCTTTGGTGTGGGTCATGCCAGCACCTCCATCAGTGCTTTGTTAGGCATGGTGCTGGCCCAACAGAACCCCGACGCCCAACATGTCGCTGTCATTGGTGACGGTGCTTTAACCGGTGGCTTGGCGTTTGAAGCGTTAAATCATATGGCCCATTGTCAGGCTAATGCCCTCATCATTGTGAATGACAATGATATGGCGATCGACGAAAATTTAGGCGGTTTGGCGACGTTTCTAGACGATAACCATGGCCATGGTGGGCCACTGCAGTGGTTTACCGCCTTAGGGTTTACTTACCGCGGCCCCATAGACGGTCATGACTTGCCTTTATTGCTCACCACTATTGCTGAGTTATTAAGCCTTAAGGGGCCTAAGTTGCTGCATATCCATACCTTAAAAGGTAAAGGCTATGGTCCAGCGGAACTGGACCCGGTGGGTTATCACGCTTTAGCTAAAATTGACCCGATAGGCAAACCTAAAAAAACAACATCCCCGACCTATGCTCAGGTATTTGGTCAATGGATTTGTGATCGAGCCACCACAGATCCTAGGTTGATGGCGATTACCCCAGCGATGGCTGGCGGTTCTGGGCTAGAGCCGTTTGCGCAAGCCTATGGCGACCGTTTGTTTGATGTAGCCATTGCAGAACAGCATGCGCTCACCTTAGCTGCAGGTATGGCCTGTGAAGGCGCGAAGCCGGTGGTGGCGATTTATTCCACGTTTTTACAGCGCGCTTATGATCAACTGATTCACGACATAGTGTTGCAGAATTTAGACGTGTTGTTGGCCATAGATCGCGCCGGTGTGGTGGGTGAGGATGGTGCCACCCACACAGGCGCCTACGACTTAGCCTTTTTACGCTGTTTGCCTAACATGGTTATTATGGTGCCTGGCAACGCAGCAGAAGCTAGAGCTATGTTGGAATTTGGTTATCAACATCAAGGACCTGCAGCGGTACGTTACCCGCGAGGAATGGCGCCCGATAATGCGGCGATTGGGGTGCCCATTGAGCTAGGTCGAGGGCAACTTCTATGGCGCGGCAAAGGCAATAAGGCGATTGTAATTGTTAATTTTGGGGCTTTGTTGGAGTTGGCTAAAGACCTGGCAACACACTTATGTGCAACCTTAGTCGACATGCGCTTTGTTAAGCCGTTAGATGAGGCACTGCTGCAGCAATTGTTAACTGAGCACAAATCTTTTGTGACCATAGAAGACCACAGTATTATTGGTGGCGCTGGCTCTGCTGTGAGTGAATGGCTGTCACAGCAATCGACGCCCACAAAACTCTTGTGTCTAGGCCATGAAGATCGTCCAATTGCTCACGGCAGCCGTACTCAGGTACTCGCTACAGCTGGATTGGATGTGTCTTCAGCGGTGGCTAAAATCAACGTTTGGCTGACAAACGAGCACTAATCCTCCCGTTTGTCGTGGGCAAGCATGGTGTCTTTAAATGCTTGTAAGATGCTACGGCAACTAATTTGACCAATAAATCGGCCTCCTTCAACCACCGGCATGCGTCGATGGTGATGTTTGGTCAAAATACGGGCGGCCTCAAATAAAGTCGTGTCCCCTGGCAGTACATCCACTTTGGTACACATTAAATCGCCAATACAGGCATCACCTTCTTGGTAGTAGGCGATTTGTTCTAGCTTATCCAGCAGGTCTAATTCTGAAATAATGCCCACCACGTGACCTCGATCATCTAACACGGTGCCGCCAGTAACTTTGCGAACTAACATCTCGTGAATGGCGTCCATTATCTTAGTTGCCGGGCTGAACGTGAGGGGCGTGATTGACATAAAGTCTTTGATATCGATTGAGTTGGGCATGTACAAAAACTCCTTTTTGAGTTGCTCCCAAAGGGTAGGCCAATGGCAGTGAATTTAGTATTACGCCACTTGTTGGTGTTAGTCAATTTTAAAGATTTTATGATGTTTCTCTTTGCCAATATTTAACTTCTTGTATTTTATGAATAATTTTGTAAAAAAAGGGATAAGTTGCAAAATGGTATTTTTATCTTTTATACTGTTTATCATTGTACGCCGCTAGCTTGTGACGTTATTCAATTAGTTGGACACCAATAATTTCACTAATATATTTTTAGTTTTTGTCTCTATTTTCGACCAAAGGCAACAAGTATGACCTATGGAGAGGAGTTAATTAGCCACATTTGGCCCTTGGCATTATTTTTGATGATGGTAGGCGGCCTCATTGTGTTGATGCTAACACTGCCCGCACTGTTGGGTGGCAAAAGAGTGTCGCGTGCTGTTAATGAACCTTATGAGTGCGGCATTGTGCCTGTCGGCTCAACCCACTTTCGTATGCCTATTCCGTTTTACCTGGTTGCCATTTTTTTCGTCATCTTTGATTTAGAGGTAGTGTTTCTGTTTGCTTGGGCCGTGGCTGTTAAGGAAACGGGCTGGTTAGGTTTTACTGAAGCACTCATCTTCATACTAATTTTGTTTACAGCGCTCATTTACCTGTGGCGCCTTGGCGCCTTGGACTGGCGCACAAGCCGACAAAAACTCGATTTACGCAACTTGGACGCACGTTAATTGCTGGAATTTTAACTTAGGCTACCGGCACACACCGTGTATTTAAATAATCACCGGCTCTAAAGGAGTCTTGGGGTTGTTATGCCGCAGTTAAAATCGGGCGCCTATGGCGCTAACCTGATTGCCTCCCAAGATGAGAGCTTTGCTCAGTCGGTTGAAGACAGTTTAGTGCTGGGCAAGGTTAAAGATTTGGTCGCTTGGGGCCAAAGTAACTCTCTTTGGCCATTTAATTTTGGTCTTTCTTGTTGTTACGTAGAAATGGCCACGGCCTTTACTTCACGCCATGACCTAGGCCGTTTTGGTGCAGAAGTCATCCGCGCCACTCCGCGCCAAGCCGATGTAATGGTGATCTCTGGGACTGTGTTTCGCAAAATGGCACCGGTGATTCAACGTCTTTACGAACAACTGTTAGAACCCAAGTGGATTATCTCCATGGGCTCCTGCGCCAATTCAGGCGGTTTATATGACATTTATAGTGTGGTTCAGGGGGTGGATAAGTTCTTACCTGTAGATGTCTACGTACCCGGTTGTCCGCCTCGCCCAGAAGCGTTGTTGCAAGGGTTAATGTTATTACAAGATGCTATTCGAGAAGAAAATAGACCTTTGAGTTGGGTGTTAGGTCCAAATGGGGTAGAGAAGCCTTCCATGCCTTCGCAGCGTGACTTGCGTACACCAGAGCGCATGCGCATGACCAATTTACCTAATCCGGATCGGGTTTAAGCCTCATGACTAGGCCTCTAACTCAGTCCAAAGCCTGCCCCATGGGTGATGCTGACTTGGTATGTTTGTTACAACAACAGTTCCCACACCCTTTAATTGAGCAAAACACTGTTGACGGCATCCCCACCGTGTGGGTAGACGCCAGCCATGTCGGTGCACTGTTGCGTTATTGCAAGCATGAGCTGCAGCCTAGTTACGCCATGCTGTACGACATAACGGCCATTGACGAGCGGGTGCGTAGTTACCGTGAAGGCCAGCCGGCCAGTGATTTTACCCTTGTATATCAGCTGTTAAGCCTTACTGGTAACGCTTTTGTGCGTATTAAGGTGGCGTTAATGGATTCCCACCTGCGTGTAGACACTCAATGCGATGTATGGCCCAACGCCAATTGGTATGAGCGCGAATGCCACGACATGTTTGGTATTGATTTTGTTGGCCACCCTAATTTATACCCACTCATCATTCCACCTACATGGAAGGGCCATCCGCTGCGCAAGGAACACCCAGCTCGTGCCACAGAAATGGAACCGTTTAGTATTGATGAGCAAATGCAAGACGAAGAACAAGAAGCGTTACGCTTTGTACCGGAACAGTGGGGCATGCAACGCGAAGGCAAAAATACCGATTATATGTTCCTTAACATGGGGCCTAACCACCCCAGTGTGCATGGTGTGTTTCGCGTAGCCGTGCAACTCAATGGCGAAGAAGTGGTGGATGCAGTGGCGGACATCGGTTACCACCACCGTGGTGCTGAAAAAATGGGCGAACGCCAAGCCTGGCACACGTATATGCCTTACACGGACCGCATCGATTATCTCGGCGGAGTGATGAATAACTTGCCCTACGTTATGGGGGTGGAAAAGCTCGCCGATATACAGGTGTCTTCACGGGTAGAAACCATTCGGGTGATGTTATCCGAATGTTTTCGTATTCAAAGCCATTTCTTATTTTTTGGTACATTTGCCCAAGACATTGGCCAAATGTCACCTATTTTTTATATTTTTGCGGACCGAGAAATGCTGTTTGGCATTATCGAAGCGATTACCGGCGGCCGTATGCATCCAAGTTGGTTTCGGATTGGTGGTGTGGCGCAGGACCTGCCTCAAGGCTGGGATGTAATGATGCGGGAGTTTTTAGCGCGCATGCCTAAACGCTTGGATGAATACCAAAAAATGGTGCTGGATAATCGTATTATTAAACAACGCACCGTAGGTGTGGGTCGGTACACCAGTGAACAAGCCATTGAGTGGGGCGTTACCGGTGGTGGTTTACGAGCGACGGGCTACGATTGGGATATGCGTAAACGCATGCCTTATAGCGGTTACGACAATTTTGACTTCGATATACCGTTAGGCAGCAACGGTGATTGTTATGATCGCGCCATGGTGCGGTTACAGGAAATTCGCCAAAGTCTGCGCATTATTCAACAGTGTGTGGACCATATGCCAGAAGGGCCTTACAAGGCCGATCATCCTCTGACGACACCACCACCCAAAGAACGCACCATGCAAGACATTGAAACCCTGATTCATCATTTTGTGCACTCCAGTTGGGGCCCGGCCATACCTGCTGGTGAAGTGTGTTTACCCATTGAAGCCAGCAAAGGCTTGAATAGTTATTATTTAGTCAGTGACGGCAGTACCACGTCCTACCGCACACGCATTCGTACACCATCCTTTGCCCACTTACAAATGATTCCAACCATGAGCCGCGGCATGATGGTGGCAGATATGATTGCCATCATTGCTAGTATCGATTTTGTAATGGCCGACGTGGATCGCTAAGGAGGAATGATGACACCAATAATCGCCACCGATGCTGCCGCCTACTGCGCCGATTGGCGGCTCCAAATCGAGCCCCTCAATGAGTACGAGGAAACGGCCATTGCGGCCGAAATTACCCATTACCCACAACCTCAAGCGGCCACTATAGAGGCCTTAAAAATTGTTCAACAACAGCAAGGCTGGGTGTCGGACGGTAAGATAAAAGCCATTGCCCAGCGGTTACAAATGAGCCCTGATGAAGTTGACTCGGTGGCGACCTTTTATAATAAAATTTATCGCCAACCTGTAGGCGCCACGGTGATATCCCTGTGTGACAGTGTCAGTTGCTGGATTATGGGTTACCAAGGCTTGGCGCAAGCCCTGACCCAAGAACTTAACATTGCTTTGGGCGAAACCACCGCTGATGGTGCAGTGACTCTATTGCCAACGCCGTGTTTAGGTGCCTGCGATCATGCCCCCGTGGCCATGGTGGGTGATCAACGGGCCCACAAGCTGACGCCAGCTTCACTGATCGAATTGGCTCGTCTGGCGCAGGAGCAGTCCTTATGAACCATGGTCAATCCAGTAGTCAGGCGGTTACCCTGCCCCTAAGTCAACATATTAAGGCCGACGGTAGCGTCACTAGTCTTGCCGAATATCAAACCAATTATGGTTATCAGGGCTTGGCCAAAGCCTTGTCGATGAGTCCTGGTGAGGTGGTGGATTGGGTTAAAAGTGCGAACCTTAGGGGCCGTGGCGGAGCCGGGTTTTCGGCCGGTTTAAAGTGGAGTTTTGTGCCACCTCTGGAGAAGTTGCCGGGCCAGCGTTATGTTATTTGTAATGCCGATGAAATGGAGCCAGGCACCTTTAAAGACCGTTGGTTAATGGAGCATGATCCTCACCAATTGATAGAAGGTCTAGCCATTGCCGCTTATGCGGTCCAGGCCGACACAGCGTTTATTTTTCTGCGTGCCGATTATGATTTGTGCGCTGAGCGTTTGCAGTATGCCATTGATGAGGCACTCGCTGCAGGTTTGCTGGGAGAGCAGCTTAACGACGCCGGCTTTAGTTTAACCATGCTCATGCATACCAGTGCGGGTCGCTACATTTGTGGTGAAGAGACGGCGTTAATTAATTCCTTAGAAGGCAAGCGTGCTAACCCACGCTTTAAGCCACCTTTCCCTCAAGTGAGTGGTTTATTTGGCCGACCTACAGTGGTTAATAACGCCGAAACCTTATGCAACTTGCCCCATATTATGTATCACGGTATTGATTGGTTTGCCGACTTAGGTTTGGGCGATGACAATGGCACTAAAATTTATGGCGTGAGCGGTCGGGTTAATAATCCCGGCTGTTGGGAATTGCCTATTGGCACCACGGTGGCAGATATCATTGCCCTCGCCGGGGGTATGCAGGACGGTGTGCAATTGCGGGGATTTTTGCCTGGCGGTGGATCCACAGACTTTCTCACACGGGACCATCTAGACTTGGCCATGGATTATGGCACCATTCAGGGCGCGGGCAGTCGTATGGGTACGGGCACCATGATCTTGCTGGATGATCAAACCTGTGTGGTGGGTATGGTGCTCAATTTGATTCAGTTCTTTGCCCAAGAATCCTGTGGCTGGTGTACGCCTTGTCGTAACGGCTTGCCCTTCATTAGACAAATTTTGACCGACCTAGAGGCAGGTCGCGGCGAGCATGAGGATCTGGAACAACTATTACAATTGTGCGGCTACATCGGTATCGGCAATACCTTCTGTGCCTTGGCACCAGGGGCTGCGGAGCCGTTACAAAGTGCTCTTAAGTACTTTCGGGATGATTTTGTGGCCCATATCGAGCAAGGGTGTTGCCCTCATGGCAATTCACCTGCGGCTGATACCGGTTTAGAAAAAGAGGCGAGGCCCATATGAATGTCCCCATAGATAACCTTGTTACCATCTACGTTGACGGCAGCGCCTATCAAGTTAAGGCGGGGGGTCACTTACTGGAAGCCTGCCTTGGTTTGGCCAAAGACCTGCCCTATTTCTGTTGGCATCCGGCCTTGGGGTCAGTGGGTTCGTGCCGCCAATGTGCGGTGCAGTTGTATCAAGGCGCAGAAGATCAGCGAGGCCGCATGGTGATGGCTTGTATGACGCCGGTTGCGGAAGGCATGCGAGTGAGCCTGTCAGCGACCATGGCGAGTGAGTTCCGTCAGCAATGTATAGAAGTCACCATGGCCAATCACCCTCACGATTGTCCCGTATGTGAAGAAGGTGGTGAGTGCCATTTGCAAGATATGACGTTGCAATCAGGTCACACTCAAAGGCGTCATAAAGGGGATAAAAAGACCTACCATAACCAACATTTAGGGCCTTGTGTAGGCCATGAAATGAACCGCTGTATTAGCTGTTACCGGTGTGTGAGATTTTATCAAGATTATGCGGGTGGCGATGATTTGGTGGTGCTGGGTAGCCGAGAAAATGTGTATTTTGGTCGCCATCAAGACGGCTGCTTAACGAGTCCCTTTAGTGGCAATTTAGCCGAAGTGTGCCCCACAGGTGTGTTTTACGACAAAGTTGTGAGCGACAGCTATACGCGCAAGTGGGATTTGCAATCGGCCCCGAGTATTTGTAGCCACTGCAGCTTAGGCTGTAACTTGTCGGTCGGAGAGCGGCAAGGGCAGGTGAAGCGCGTGACTAACCGCTACCATAGCCAAGTTAATGGGTACTTTATTTGTGATAAAGGTCGCTATGGATTTGCCCATAGCAATAGTGATCAAGGTTTGTATCAAGCCCAAGTTCAGCCATTGCGTGACACTGAAAAAGTAACCTGTGATACGTCATATGGCCTAGACTATGTGGCCCAAATCATGAATGAATTAGGCGCCAAAAACGTTTTTGGTTTAGGTTCGCCAAGGGCCTCGGTGGAAGAAAACTTTGCTTTACAGAGTGTGGTCGGCAAAGCTAATTTTTACGTAGGGCACAACGCTGTACAAGACGCCATTCAAACGCAAGTGTTACATCAACTCACCCAGCCAGGCATTTACACGCCAAGTCTCAAACAAATTGAGCAAGCCGATGCCATTGTTATTATCGGCGAAGACCTGTTGCATACAGCACCACGTATGGCGTTGAGCGTGCGCCAAGCCAGTCGTAACTTAGGTTTTGCTAAAGCAGCGGCCATAGGTATACCTAAATGGCAGGACGAACCCGTTCGTATTCATACACAAAACCAACTGAGCCCCATCATTAGCGTCACCAGTGCCGCCACCGATTTGGATGACATTAGCAGTCAATGTTTACACCTTGCTCCAAAAGACATGTGCGACTTTGCACGGGCCTTGGCTAGCGCCGTTGAAGGCCAGTTTGATGGCAGCGGGTTATCCGCTGAGTTAAATCAGCAGGTGCAGCAAAGTCTGGATTTAATGGCTGGCGCAAAGCGCCCTCTGGTGATCAGTGGCGCCAGTAGCCAGAGCCCCGAGTTAATTAATTCGGCGGCTCAACTGGCGTTGGCTTTAGGTCGTCAGAGTGGTGCCGAGGCTTGGCTCAGCTATGCTTTGGAAGCGGCCAACAGTATGGGTTTAGGGCTGCTTAACAAAGACGCTAAACATATGGGTGACCTAGCACTTCGAGTACAGCAACAAACCACACCCAGTGCACTCATCGTATTACAAGCTGACCTGTTTGCCCTCTCTACGCAGGCCCAGGCCTTGTGTGAAAATTTGCGCCATTTGGTGGTGTTGGATCAGTTGCCCAGTGCCACCAGTGACCAAGCTGATGTGGTGATTGCTTGCGCCAGTGCGTTTGAAACGGAAGGTACTTATGTCAATAACGAGGGCCGCGCTCAACGTTTCTTCTCTGTACATGACAAACAGGGGCGGCCCGATGCTTGGCGTAGTTTGACCAATTTAGCCGCTATGGTGGCTCAAACTGGCCCTTGTAGCGACGCCGTCACGCAATTGGCCAGTTGTACCAAATTTGATGACCTGTGCGACCTTGTGAGCCAACAAGGTGGTGAGTTCGCCCATTGGTGTGACGTTGCTCCCAGTGCTGACTTCCGCATTGCTGGCATGAAGGTTCCACGCCAAACGCATAGAGCCTCTGGCCGAACCAGCTTGTATGCTGATGAGAGCGTCAGTGAAGCCAAGCAGCCAGAAGACGTAGATTCGGCCTTAGGTTTTACCATGGAAGGCGCTCCCATAAACAAACCCAGTACGCTTATGCCACAGGTTTGGAGCCCAGGCTGGAATTCCAACGAAGCAATCAACAAGTTTCAGCAAGAAATCAATGGCCCCCTCAAGGGTGGTGAGGCCGGACTTAGGTTATTGGACACAAACTCTAGCCTGCCATTAGCTGCAGCTGCACTTATCCCTAGTATTACCATTGGTGCTGGACAAATACTGGCCCACACTCAGAATCACTTGTTTGCCAGCGATCGGGCTAGTTCTTTAAGCGCGGCCCTAAAACAACGCAGTACAGCCATTAGTGCACGCATGCACCCAGACACCGCAGCAGCAATGGGGCTAGTCGATGGGGCCGAGGTTTGTGTGGCATTAGCGCAAGCTCAGTGGTTGTTGCCGTTAACCGTTGATGCGTCTATGGCGGTGGATTTATTGCTATTACCGAATCAATACCAAGCGCCCATTAGCGCGGGTCATCTACCTGCGGCAGTGAACTTGAGCGCGGTAACGCAGGAGGTTAACTAACATGAGCCCGGTCGTGAATAACTTACTCAATGTGGTGTTGATCCTTCTGTGTGTAGTGTTTGGAGCGGCTTTGTTAACGTGGCTAGAACGGCGTCTACTGGGCATTTGGCAAGACCGATATGGTCCAAACCGAGTTGGCCCTTTTGGCACCTTACAAATTGTTGCTGACATGATTAAGCTGTTAATGAAGCAAGATTGGGTGCCGCCATTTGCGGATCGGCTGATTTTTATTGTGGCGCCGGCTTTTGCAATGTTTGTTGTGGTGGCAGCGTTTGCGGTTATACCCATGGCTCCAGGGGTTGGGGTGGTCGACTTAAATATTGGCTTATTGTTCTTTCTTGCCATGACGTCGTTGGGGGTATATGCGGTGATGTTTGGTGCCTATGCCTCGGACAACAAGTACGCCATGCTGGGTGGCTTGAGGGCAGCGGCGCAAATGGTGAGTTACGAAGTATTTATGGGCTTGTCTTTGATGGGCGTGGTGATGCTGGCAGGCACCTTTAACCTACGCGAACTGGTATTGGCGCAGGCCGATGGTTGGTTTATTGGACCACAAATTGTCGGCTTCTTTATCTTTTTTATGGCCGGTATTGCAGAAAGCCATCGTACACCCTTTGATCTGCCGGAAGCCGAGCACGAATTGACTGCTGGATTTCATACGGAATATTCCGGCATGAAGTTTGCCATGTTTTTTATTGGTGAATACGTCAGCGTGCTCATGAGTGCAGCCATGATTACGGTGTTGTTTTTTGGCGGCTGGTTGGGGCCTGCTTGGTTTCCTCCTCTAGTCTGGTTTTTGTTAAAAACAATGGCGTTGGTGCTGTTGATGATTTTGATTAGAGGGTCATTACCACGCCCACGGTATGATCAATTAATGTCTTTCGGCTGGAAATTCATGTTGCCATTAGCGCTTGTCAACTTGTTGATTACCGGCGCTTTAATACTGATATAGGAGGCGGGATGAGATGAAACAAAAGACCGGCCTTGGCCATTATATATACATCGTTTGGGACTATTTTTATAGCAATATAGTCACCCTAGTGAAGGTAGCTTCCCATACGTTCACCAAAGCAGATACGGTTGAATATCCAGAGCAAATGCCCTATTTGGCACCGCGCTTTAGGGGCCGCATCGTGCTCACTAGAGACCCCACAGGTGAAGAACGCTGTGTGGCCTGTAATCTATGTGCCAGCGCCTGTCCTACGGATTGTATTTCGTTACAAAAAACCGAAGATGAGAGTGGCCGCTGGTCGGCCGAATATTTCCGTATTAATTTCTCTCGTTGTGTGTTTTGCGGTATGTGTGAGGAAGCCTGCCCCACCTATGCTATTCAGCTGACTCAAGATTTTGAACTGGCCGAGTATGAGCGCCAAAATATGGTTTACGAAAAACAACATTTACTCATTGATGGCCCAGGTAAACATCCTGATTATAATTTTTATGAGCTCAGTGGTAAGGCGGTATCCGGTCGTGCTAAAGGTGCGGGTACCCACGAAGCAGAGCCGGTCAATCTAAAGAGTTTGTTGCCGTGAGCGCGCATACAGGAGCACAATCATGATCTGGGCCTATCTCTATAATATTGTGTTTTATGCGAGCTGTGGTGTCACTGTGCTGGCCACCATACTGATGATTAGTCGCCACAATGCCGTGCATGCGTTGCTGTATTTGATTATTTCGTCTTTATCCTTGGCAATTATTTTTTATCTGCTCGGCGCAGCATTTGCCGCGGCCTTAGAGGTCATCGTTTATGCCGGTGCGGTGATGATCCTCTTTGTATTTGTGGTGATGATGCTCAACCAAGGCCAGCGCTCGGCGGCCCACGAAGCGGCTTGGCTGCCAGCCAGGGGCTGGATATTACCTTCTGTACTTGCTGCCATTTTACTGTCTTTGTTACTTATCGGCATGTACAGCGGCCAACCATTGCAGCCCTATGGGGTGCACGGTGTGGCAGTTAAAGACGTGGGGATTGCCTTATTTGGCCCTTACGTGCTGGTGGTGGAGCTCGCCTCATTCTTGCTTTTATCAGGCCTTATTGGCGCCTTCCACATTGCCCGTAAAATGCCGTCCCACATGAGCTCCAACGAGCTAGAGGAGGTGGACCATGGATAGCCAATATATAGATCACGCCATGGTGCTCGCAGGCATCCTGTTTTGCTTAGGCCTGGTGGGCGTTATGGTACGCCGTAATCTGCTGTTTATGATGATTTCCATTGAGGTCATGCTTAATGCGGCGGGACTGGCATTTATTGCTGCAGGCTCAGCATGGGGTCAGCCCGAAGGGCAAATCATGTTTCTTGCGGTGATTACCTTGGGTGCTGCAGAAGTGGCCGTGGGGTTGGGACTGACTTTATTACTGTTCCGACACCACAACAGCGTCAATGTCGATAAATTGAACCAGTTACGAGGCTAGGAGAACGTGATGCAACAGTTGTGGCTTATCCCTTGCTTACCGTTAGTGGGCTTTTTGCTGTTGGTGCTGGGCCATGGCCGCTGCAGCCGCTCGGTAGCACGGCTGGTGGGCGTCGGGTCCGTGGCTATGGCTGCCTTGGTCACCCTGTGGGTGGCACTCGATTTTTATAGCCCTGGTGCAGCCCAGTCCTATCAAGTGCAACTGTGGCCTTGGTTCAGTGCAGGTACGCTGGAGGTGAGTTTTGGACTCTATTTAGACGGCTTGTCGTTGAGTATGTTGTTCGTGATTACTGGAGTCGGTAGCTTGATCCACTGGTATGCTTCAGGCTACATGTGGCAAGACCCGGACTATCAGCGTTTTTTCGCCTATATGAACCTATTTGTGGCAGCCATGCTCATGCTGGTCTTGGCAGACAACTTAGTGCTGCTATTTCTAGGCTGGGAAGGCGTGGGCCTGTGCAGCTTCTTGCTTATTGGCTTTTGGCATCAAGACCCGGCTAACGGTTATGCCGCTCGTAAAGCGTTTGTGGTTACCCGAGTGGGCGACACTGCCTTTGCTATTGGCCTATTTTTATTGTTCCGAGAATTGGGCACCTTAGACTTGCCGACCATTATGGCCTTAGCGCCGGAGCAATTTGTTATGGGCGCCAATCGTCCCACCCTTATTGCTGCTCTTTTATTAGCCGGTGCTGTGGGTAAGTCGGCGCAGTTGCCACTCCATACCTGGTTGCCCGATGCGATGGCGGGTCCGACGCCAGTGAGTGCCTTGATTCATGCTGCAACGATGGTCACCGCCGGGGTCTATCTTATTGCCCGGACCCACGAGGTATTTTTGCAAGCCCCAGACGTCTTGCTGGCGGTGGCTTTTATCGGCCTGTTTACCTTATTGATCTCTGGTTTCACGGCCCTCAATCAGACCGACATCAAACGAGTGCTTGCCTATTCTACCATGAGTCAAATTGGCTATATGTTTTTTGCGTTAGGGGTGGGCGCTTGGAACGAGAGTGTGTTTCACTTGATGACCCATGCATTGTTCAAAGCCTTGTTATTTATGACAGCGGGCTCAATTATATTGGCCATGCACCATGAACAGGATATTCGTTCGATGGGTGGGTTGCGACGCCAATTACCGGTACCCTTTTGGTGTTTTGTGATCGGTAGCGCGTGTTTAGTGGCGTTACCGCCGACTTCGGGTTTCTTTAGTAAAGAAGCCATACTCAATGCCAGTTGGCAACTGCCAGGATACGGTCCTTGGTTATGGTTAGGTGGCGTTTTAGGCGCATTTATCACCGCCATCTATAGTTTTAGGCTCTTGTTTATGGTGTTTTTTGGGCCTCAAAAAGCCCAGCCCCACGAGCCAAAAGGGTGGCAGTTCCACCCACCTCTAATAATCTTAGCCGCCTTGTCGTTGGTGGCCGGTTGGTTTGTATTACCCACGGCACCAGTATTGCCCGCGTCGCCTGCTGGCCACCCACCCACGTGGACTATAGTGGTGGCTATTACCATGCCGTTGCTGGGTATCGGTATTGCGTATCAGGTTTATGTGCGTCATCAATGGCAAGGCTTGCGTTTCGCTCAGTGGCAGAAATTACGCCAATTTTTGTTTCAAGGGTGGGGTTTTGATGGCCTGTACAAGGGGCTGCTGCTCACCCCGTTTACCGCCTTGGCCCAGGTTAACCGTAACGATATTATTGATGGGTTACCCAAATTATTGATTCAGCTAAGTCGCTTTTTACACGGCCTGTTTAGCCAATTACAAAATGGCCAATTGCGATTTTATATTGCCACCTTAGCCAGTGCCGCCATTATTGTATTGGCCTTGGCACTCAAGGTGTTGTAGGTGAAAAAGGCTATGGGAGAATAGACACGATGCAACTACTCGGCATTATTATCAGCCTATTAGGCGGTGGCGTATTGGCCCTAATGGTCGGGCGGCAATCAGCCGCTGCCAGTCGCTGGCTTAGTTTGGTGAGTTTAGCCGTGGCGAGTGTGTTTTACGCCAGCCTTTGGTTTGATACTACAGACCCACAAGCTACTTCGCTGTGGCTGTTGCATATGGATTGGCCATGGATTGCGCGCTTTGGCATTCACTTATTGTTGGCTACGGATGGTTTAAGTTTAGTGCTTATTGGTTTGACCTTGGTGCTGGGCTACGTGGCATTGTTGTCGGCCTGGCATGAAATCAACCATCGCAGTGGACTCTTCTATCTTAACTTTTTGTTTACTTTGGCTGGTGTGGTGGGGGTATTTAGTGCGTTAGATTTATTCCTCTTCTTTGTGTTTTGGGAAGTCATGTTGGTGCCTATGTTTCTCATCATTGCGATATGGGGTCACGAAGGCCGACGCTATGCCGCCACCAAGTTTTTTATCTATACCCAAGCCAGTAGCTTATTGATGTTAGCCGCCATGGTGGGGTTGGTATTGTTAAACCAACAACAAACTGGGGTGTGGAGCTTTTCTTGGTTTACTCTAACTCAAACCGATACCAGTGGCAGCCTGGGTATGTGGTTGATGTTAGGTTTTTACGTGGCGTTTTTAGTGAAATTGCCGGGTCTGCCGGTGCACAATTGGCTACCCGATGCCCATACCCAAGCGCCTACACCGGGTAGTATCTTGTTAGCCGGTATTTTATTAAAAACCGGTGCCTATGGTTTACTGCGTTTTGTGTGGCCTTTGTTTCCTGATGCAGCTTCGTCTTTTGCGCCCATTGCTATGGGTTTAGGTGTAATAAGTGTGCTTTATGCGGCCAAACTGGCCTTTGCTCAAAATGACCTAAAGCGTCTCATTGCCTATACCTCCATTAGCCATATGGGTTTTGTTAGTTTAGGTATATTTGCTTGGAATCACCTTAGTTTACAGGGCACGGTCATGCAAATGGTGGGTCATGGATTAAGTTCTGCTGGGCTATTTGCTATTGCTGGGTTGCTGCAGCAGCGCTTGCACACCCGAGACTTGGATAAAATGGGAGGCTTGTGGGGTCAAATGCCTAAACTGGCTGCCTTGAGTATGTTGTTTGCCGTGGCGGCCCTAGGTTTGCCAGGTTTAGCCAACTTTATAGGCGAATTTATGGTCTTGTTAGGGGTGTTCCAAGTGGAGCCTTGGGCGGCCTCGTTGGCTGCCTTGGGCATGATTCTGGCGCCCGTATATGCCTTGATTATTATGCAAAAAGGTTTTTTTGGTACCTCTGTTGGTACCCAGGCGGCAGGCACAAACAATGTGCTGGATTTGAATACACGCGAGCTATTGATGTTAGGAATATTAGTGGTGGGTCTGGTTCTGCTCGGCTTTTGGCCTAACCTAATATTTACCATAACCGCTGCACCAGTGAATTATCTGATGCACTTAGGCACGGGAGGCTAGGACATGAATTGGCTTGAACTCACATCACTCATGCCTTTGTTATTAGTGGCTTCCATTAGCGTTATATTGTTGCTTCTATTAGCCTTTGTACGGGACCATAAACTGACCTGCTGGATTACTTGTTTGGGATTGGCTATGGCCGCCTATTGGGCCTTTGCTGACATGGGCAATGCACCGCAACAAGTGACGCCTCTATTAATTATGGATGACTTCAGTCGCTTATTGGGAGGCACCGTGTTGTTGGCCAGTCTTGCCTGTGGCTGGATGTCTCATGCCTACTTAGAAACAGCAGACGAAATCCGAGAAGAGTATTATATATTGTTATCATTGGCGGCTTTAGGGGCATGCGTGCTGGTAGCGAGTAATCATTTTGCCAGTATGTTTATTGGTCTAGAACTTATGAGTGTATCCCTGTTTGCCATGGTGGGTTATATGGCCCACAGTAAACAGCAAGCCAACATGACCCTTGAGGCCGGCGTTAAATATATGGTGTTGTCCGGTGTGTCGTCGAGCTTTTTATTGTTTGGCGTGGCCTTGATTTATGCCTATGCCGGCAACTTAAATATAGACCTGCAAGTTGCTGCCGATGGGCCACGATTACAATCGGGCTACTTGGTCATTGGTTCGGCTTTGTTGTTAGTTGGTGTGGCTTTTAAGATGTCGTGGATTCCTTTTCACATGTGGACGCCAGACGTCTATCAAGGAGCGCCTGCTCCCGTTACAGGCTTCTTGGCGGGGGCCGTAAAAGTGGCTGTATTCGCCTTCGCCATGCGTTGGTTGATGATGGCTCAAGATGACTATTTGGATTTGCTGCTGTTAGGTCTGACCGTGATGGCGGTGTTGTCCATGGTAGTGGGTAATTTGTTGGCTTTGCGGCAAAACAATTTAAAACGCTTGTTAGGCTACTCCAGTATTGCCCATATGGGCTACATTATTGTGACCTTAGCGGCTAGTGCAACCTTGGGTGTGACGGCCCTATCAACCGCACTTGAAGGCGCCGCTATCTACTTGATCACATACGCCAGCATGACCATGTTAGCGTTTGCGGTGATTAGCCAGCTGGCAGCACGGGATCGACGCTTTGAAAGCGGTACATTAACGCATTATCAAGGCCTTTTATTTCAGCAGCCTTTGCTAGCCGGGGCCTTAATGTTAGCGATGTTGGCGCTCGCCGGAATGCCGTTAACGGCCGGTTTTATTGGTAAGTATTATTTAGTGCTGGTAGCTGTAGACAGTCAACTCTGGCTGTTGCTGAGTTTACTAGTGCTCGGCAGTAGTCTTGGCTTGTATTATTACTTACGAGTGATATTAGTGCTGTGTAAAGCGCCGGTGAGTGATAGTCGCCTGATTCTAGGGGCTAGCGAAAAGCTGCTATTGACGCTGTTGGTGGCGGTAACCTTGTGGTTAGGCCTATATCCAACACCGGCGATTGAATGGGTTCAACTCGCCATCCAATAGGCACAGGTTAAAGTTAAAACAGGTGGTCGAGCTTGCGCGCTTTAGTCGCCAAGTAATCTCGGTTGTGGCTATTTTCGCCAACCTGAATGGCTTGACGCTGCTCTACCGCAATACCAAGGTCCGTTAACGCTTTGATTTTACGAGGGTTGTTGGTCATTAGGTTAACCGATTTTACCTGCAAGTGGTCTAGCATGTCCTTGGTCATGCCATAGCTACGCATGTCGGCATCAAAACCTAAATGTTCGTTGGCTTCAACCGTGTCGGCACCTTCGTCTTGTAGCTTGTAAGCTTTGATCTTATTTAACAAACCAATGCCGCGGCCTTCTTGGCGCAGGTACAACAAAACCCCACGGCCTTCTTCGGCAATACGTTTAAGGGCTTCTTGTAATTGTGAGCCACAATCGCAGCGTAAGCTAAATAGGGCGTCGCCGGTTAAACACTCTGAGTGCAAACGAGCTAACACTGCAGTTTGGCCGCTGATGTCACCCATGGCTAGGGCCACATGTTCTTTTCCCGTGTCGCTGTCGACAAAACCATGCATGTCGAAGGTGCCGTAGGGTGTGGGCAATTGCGATGTGGCGACATGGGTAGTGGGCACGGAAATTCCTTAATAGAGTAACTGCAGGTAATTGTTTCTTTCCCCTATTATGGGGGCTGCAAACCATATCACAAGTATGCTCATGGCAAAATACCACGGCTCAAGGATTCATGCCTTTTAGTGACATCTCAGGGTATAATAGCGTCAATCTTGTTGAATTAATTAGGAAGCCTCATGGCGCAGTTTGTATATACGATGAATCGGGTAGGGAAAGTGGTCCCCCCCAAACGCGAAATTCTTAAAGATATTTCCCTCTCCTTTTTCCCCGGCGCCAAGATTGGTGTATTGGGTCTCAATGGTTCAGGTAAATCTAGCCTATTGCGCATCATGGCTGGCGTTGATACTGAATACAATGGCGAAGCGCGTCCGCAGTCGGGCATTAACGTGGGTTACTTGGAACAAGAGCCGCAGTTAGATGATAGCAAAACAGTACGCCAAGTGGTTGAAGAAGCCGTGGCCGAAGCCAAAAATGCCTTAACCGCATTAGACGCTGTATACGCTGCTTATGCCGAGCCGGATGCTGACTTTGACGCACTGGCCGCCGAACAAGCCAAGTTAGAAGATATTATTCAAGCCAGTGATGCACACAATCTAGATCGTACCCTAGAAGTCGCGGCAGAGGCCTTGCGTTTGCCAGCCTGGGATGAGCCGGTGGTGCATTTGTCAGGTGGTGAACGTCGCCGTGTGGCTTTATGCCGATTGTTACTTAATAAACCCGACATGTTGTTGTTAGACGAGCCCACCAACCACTTAGACGCTGAGTCTGTGGCTTGGTTAGAGCGTTTCTTGGTAGATTACAACGGCACCGTTGTGGCCATAACCCACGACCGTTATTTCCTCGACAACGCCGCCGGTTGGATCTTAGAGCTAGACCGTGGCCATGGTATTCCGTATGAAGGTAACTACTCGTCATGGCTAGAGCAAAAAGAAGCGCGTTTAATTCAAGAAGGCCGCCAACAAGCGTCCCACGACAAAGCCGTAAAGTCAGAATTAGATTGGGTTAGAAGTAATGCTAAAGGTCGTCAGGCTAAGTCTAAAGCACGTTTAGCCCGCTTTGAAGAATTGAGTTCTCGGGAATTCCAAGAGCGTAACGAAACCTCTGAAATCTATATTCCACCTGGCCCCCGTTTGGGCGACAAAGTGATTAACGTCAGCGGAGTAAGCAAAGCCTTTGGCGATAAGATGTTGGTGGAAGGTTTAGAATTCAGCATGCCCCAAGGCGCTATCGTCGGTGTTGTGGGTGGTAACGGCGCAGGTAAATCAACCTTGTTTAAGATGCTTACTGGCGCTGAACAACCAGATTCTGGCAGCATCGACATAGGTGACACGGTTGAATTATCTCACGTCGACCAATCGCGTGATCTTGACGGCACTAAAACAGTGTGGGAAGAGTTGTCTGACGGCCAAGACATTATTACTGTAGGTAATTATCAAGTGCCTTCTCGTGCCTACGCTGGGCGTTTTAACTTTAAGGGCAATGATCAGCAGAAGTTTGTGAAAGACTTATCCGGTGGTGAACGTAACCGTTTGCATTTGGCTAAGCTGCTAAAACAAGGCGGCAACGTGTTGCTGTTGGACGAACCCACCAACGACCTTGACGTTGAAACTTTGCGAGCCCTCGAAGAAGCCTTGTTAGCGTTCCCAGGTGCTGCGGTTGTGATTTCACACGACCGTTGGTTCCTAGACCGTATTTGTACCCATACCTTGGCTTACGAAGGCGATTCTAAGGCGACTTTCTTTGAAGGCAACTACTCTGAATACGCGCAAGACTATAAAGCCCGTACGGGTAAAGACCATCAGCCTACTCGGGTGAAGTATAAGAAGCTTGCCTAGTGTGTCATTAAGGTTGTTGTTTGGCTCTTACTGCTTGATGTAAATAAATATCCTGCTGCGGGTAAGGGATGGATATGTCATTTTCATCAAATGCCAGTTTGATTTGTTTAACGAGGTGCCACTTCACCGCCCAATAATCGGTTGCCTTCACCCAAGGCCGAACAATAAAGTTGACGCTACTGTCGGCCAGTTCGGCGACGGCGACGGTGGCGTCCGGTTCAGCCAAAATGCGCTGATCTGCAACGATGCACTCCAGTAGGATATGTTCGGCTTTTTGTAGGTCGTCGCCATACCCTACGCCAATGATTAAATCGATACGGCGGGTTGGCTTAGCCGAGGCATTAATGATGACACCGCCATAAATATGCTGGTTGGGAACAATAATTTCACGATTGTCGCCGGTTTTCATTTGGCTCGAAAAATAACCAATTTTTTCAACCACACCCGCAACCCCTGCGGCTTCTATAAAGTCTCCCACCGTAAACGGCCTAGCGATAATAAGCATCACCCCGGCGGCAAAATTGCTCAGGGTATCCTTTAACGCCAGCCCAAGTGCTAAACCTGCTGCGGCGAAGATAGTCAGCAGTGCTGTAGTGTCTACACCTAACGAGTCTAAGGCGATGAGCAGCGCTACTAAGGTGAGCACCACCCGAATAGTGGCGACGATGAACCCAGTGAGGGTAGCATCTGTTGCTCGAGCCTTAAGGCTCCGTGCTATTAAATAAGCCACCAGCAGAGTAAACCAACGACCGATATAAAAAATAGCCACTGCCATGGACATGGCCAGAAGGCCGTCAACAGCGATATCTAACCAGCCTTCAGAAAATGACAAATCCATGTTGAATACTCCACACCGAATATTGAGCGTGCGTTATTTCACGTCACATCAAGTGTAGACAATGGCTAGGGTTTTGCTTGCTGGTGCGGCAATTAGCTTTTAAATAGTTGAGCCAGCTCTTGTGAACGATGGTGAGCCGCGGCCATTGCGGCGCCACATAGGCCATTAAAGTTACCTTCATTAAAGGTGTTTATGGCTTGCTCTGTGGTGCCGTTAGGCGAAGTGACGGCTTGTCGTAACTGGGCTGGAGTTCGGCTGCTTTGCTGCGCCATTTTTGCAGCACCTGCGGCTGTCTGTAATACCAGTTGTTGCGCGATATCTGTACTTAAACCTAGTTTTTCTGCACCTTGGATCATGGCTTCCATCATTAAGAAGTAATAGGCAGGGCCACTGCCGGAGACCGCAGTAACGGCGTCTATTTGGGGCTCTTGGTTGACCCAAACTGTCAAGCCTACGGCTTGCATAATGTGGCTGGCAGTGGCTCGTTGTTCGTCACTTACGGCTGTGGTGGCGTATAAACCCGCAGCCCCAAGCCCTACTAAGGAGGGTGTGTTGGGCATACATCGCACGATGGCGGCTGGTTGGCCGAGCCAGGTTTCTATACTGCTGGCCAAAATGCCAGCGGCCACGGATATAATCAGTTGTTTTGACGGGTCTACGGCAGGTGCGATGCTTTTAACGAGGTCGCCCATCATCTGTGGCTTGACGCTCAGAACAATGACGTGGGCCTGTTGGCATAGAGCTAAGTTGTCGGTGCTGGTGTGAATACCGGTCGCGGCCGCTAGAACATCCATTTTACTTTGGGTGCGGCCGCTAGCGGTAATTTTGTCTTGTGGGTAGCCTGCAGCAAGCAAGCCCTTAAGTATGGCTTGGGCCATGTTGCCTGCGCCGATGAAAGTAATTCGTGGTGTGTTGTGCATGGTATGGTCCTAGGGTTAATTATGTTTCAGGGTGGGTGCTGCGTGCACCAAAAATGTCGGTTCCGATACGCACCATGGTGGCACCGCACGCAATTGCGCTATCAAGGTCGCCAGACATGCCCATAGATAACTCAGTTAGTTGTGGGTAGCGGCGGTTGAGCCGGTCTCGTGTGGCTGCCATTTGGTTAAAGGCGTGGCGCTGTTCGGCGACATCGTGGGTGGCGGCTGGAATACACATCAAACCGCAAAGCGCTATATTGGGCAACACATCAACAGCACCGACTAGCTCGTCTAGATCAGTCAAAGCGACCCCGTTCTTGTTTTTTTCCTGACTGATATTCACTTGTATAAGCACTTTAAGAGGGGCCATGTTATCTGGGCGTTGTTCGCTTAAACGGCGCGCAATTTTAAGGCGATCTAAGGTATGTACCCAATCAAAGCTGTGTGCAATGGTTTTGGTTTTGTTGCTTTGTATGGCGCCGATAAAATGCCAGCAAACGTCGTTAAAGGTGCAACGTTGAATTTTATCTAAGGCGTCTTGTAGGTAATTTTCGCCAAAGTGGCGCTGGCCGAGTTGATAGGCTTGGTTAACTGCACTTAGGGGCTTGGTTTTACTCACGGCCAATAAACTCACCTCGGCTTGATCGCGGCCGGATGAGGCGCATGCTTGATCAATTCGGTGGTGGATCTGAGCCAGCGCCTGGGCAATTGAAAAGTCGGGATTAGGCACGGATATTAAGTCTTGCATGAATGCTGGGCTGCCAAATTAGAATGTGATTGATATTGAAGCTGGTTAATAATACATACAATAATGCCACATCGACCACAAAAATTGCAGCAGATGGACCCAGAATTAACACAGAGCGACGCGGTGTTAGATGCATAAGACGATTAACTTGAGGTTAACGGTGTTAGTCAATATCATTGGCGGTTATTATAGATTGTGATAATAACACCACAGCATTCGGGCCCACTATGACTTTAGCTCTATCGATTACCGATTTACATAAAAGCTTTGATGACAATGAAGTCATTAAAGGCATGTCGTTGACCGCTAACAAAGGCGATGTCATTTCGTTGATCGGCGCTAGTGGTTCAGGTAAGAGTACTTTCTTACGCTGTATCAACTTATTAGAAACACCTAACAGTGGTGAAGTTTGTGTTGCTGGAGAGTTGATCGAAATGAAAACCGGCAGCAAAGGTAATCGTCTACCGACTGACCAAAAACAAGTGGATCGTATTCGCACCAAACTGGGCATGGTGTTCCAAAGTTTTAACCTTTGGAGCCACATGACTATTTTAGAAAATATCATGGAAGCGCCAGTGCATGTGTTGGGCCAGTCAAAAGATGAGGCTAAGGCCAATGCCATGCAGTTGTTAGAGAAGGTAGGTATTGCCGACAAAGCCCAGCAATACCCCGACCACTTGGTGATGACCTACGCTTTGGTGTATTTGTTCCGGCTCTGGGAAAAACGTTTGAGCGGACACTTGCAAGCCCGTGTTGTTATCGCACCCCGCACCTAACGCTGAGGCTTATGATTGGATCATCGTCGGTGGTGGCCTAGTTGGAGCTGCGGTGGCTTACGGCCTAATCCAAAAACAACCCCAGTTACGCATTTTAGTATTGGATGGTAGCGATGTAGATCACCGTGCATCTGTGGGCAATTTTGGTCTTATTTGGGTGCAAGGTAAAGGCTACGACTTCCCTGCCTATGCCAATTGGAGCCTACAAGGGGCTAACTTGTGGCCTGAGTTTGCACAACAGTTGGGTCTACAAAGCCAAATTGATTTAGCCTACCAACGTCAAGGCGGCTTAGAATTTGCCTTAACTCAGGTAGAGCTTGATGCTTTGTCTGCCGAAATGGCAGCCATGGCCGAGCATACTCAGGGTGAGTTTAAGTATCAGGTATTGGATCGTGAAGCTACGGCGGCTTTGCAGCCTGGCTTAGGTGAGTCGGTAGTAGGTGCTATACATAGCCCCCAAGATGGCCAAGTGAACCCGCTGTATTTGTTATCGGCTTTGCATAAAGCCATACAGGCTATGGGGGTTGAATATCGGGCCCGTTGCCCTGCAGATCAAGTGTTCGCTACCGAACAGGGCTTTCAAATAGCAGCATTCACCACTAAAAAAGTAGCTCTATGTGCTGGGCTCGACAATCAACGCCTAGGCCTGCAGTTGGGTATGCACTTGCCGGTCAGTCCACTTAAAGGCCAAATATTGATTACTGAACGGGCCCCGTCTGGCCTACTTAATTACGCCTCACCCCAATTACGTCAAACCGCTGAGGGCACCATTCAAGTGGGTGGCTCTCATGAACACACCGATTTAGATGACAGCACAAATCTAGAGGTGATGCAGAATATTGCGGCCGATGCGGTCGCCTTAATGCCAGCGCTTGCCAAATTACAGTTGGTACGTAGTTGGGGTGCGTTACGCGTCATGTCGCCAGATGGCGCGCCTATTTATCAAGCCTCTGGCAGCTACAAAGGTGCCTATGGCATATGCTGCCACAGTGGCGTTAGCCTTGCTGCGGCCCACGCTGGGCCATTATCAGATTGGCTTTTGGGTGCGGCAGCAGCACCCCAAAAAACACTTATTGAGGCCATGAATAATGACCGCTTCTCTGTTTAGTCGGCTTGATCAGCACCAGCCATCAAACCTAGATTCCTGCAGTATCCGGTTAAACGGTATTGAGCATCAGGTGCCAATGTCCATGAGCGTTGCCGCAGCGTTATTGTACCTGGGCCAGCGTGCCACCAGAACGCACCCTGTGAGTGGTCAGCCTCGGGCTGCATTATGTCATATGGGTGTTTGTTTTGAGTGTTTAGTGACCATTGATGGGCAGCAGAACCAGCGCGGGTGCATGCGCTCAGTGACGGCCAACATGTCGATTATTACAACATCCCAGAGCCTAAGCGAATGACCCAGATATACGATTATTTGGTAGTGGGCGCAGGCCCAGCCGGTATGGCGGCTGGGATCGAAGCAAGTCACGCAGGGTTAAAGGTGTTGGTGCTCGATCAAGCTGCCACAGCAGGTGGCCAGATCTTTCGTAATGTGAGTCACACTTCCTATGCGCAACAGCAGGTGTTGGGGTCTGACTATGGCTTAGGTAAACCACTATTGAAGGAGTTTATGGCGGCACCATGTGATTACCAGCCGTTAGCGCAGGTATGGAATATAGAGCCCCATGCGCAGGGATTTACTGTGGCGGCATTAATCGATGGGCGATCGGTAAGCTTTGTGGCCAGTGATTTACTCATCGCTAACGGCGCTATGGAACGGCCCATGGCGGTTGCAGGTTGGGAAAAGCCGGGGGTCATGACCGCCGGTGCTGGGCAAATACTTTTAAAGGCTTCGGCATTGTTGCCCAAGAAAGTGGTGTTGGCAGGTTCCGGCCCGCTGTTACTCCTGTTGGCACATCAATACCGCGCTGCTGGAGTCACTATAACGGCACTATTAGATACCACACCTCGGTCTAACTATTGGCGTGCCATTCCCTGGCTGATTGCTGGGCTGAGTATGCCTAAACAACTATTTAAAGGTGTGTGGCTAAGCTTGGTTCAACGTATACGTGTGCCTTACTTTGCTAATGTGACGGACATTAAAATTGTGGGCAATACGCAGGTTGCAGCAGTACGCTTTATAGTGGCGGGTAAAGAGTACGAGGTGCCGACCAACTTGGTACTACTGCATCAAGGCATTGTTGGCCAAACTCAAATGGCACAAGCTTTGGCTTGTAAACAGGAGTGGAGCGACCCCAAGCAGTGCTGGCAAACCCAAGTGGCTGAGGCGGGGCAAACCTCAGTGCCGGGCGTACACGTCGCAGGTGACGCAGGTGCCACCGGCGGTGCTAAGCTAGCCCAGCTAGAAGGCCGCTTAGCGGCTATGGCACGGGTTAAGAAAAGTTGTACACACTCAAGCTGGGCCAAAAAATTGGCTTACCTAGCGTTGTCTTGGCGCATACGGCAATTACATTGGGCTCGAGGTTTGGTGGATCGTTTGTATCAACCGGCCCCTTGGTTGTCGACCCCCACAGGCACTACCGTGGTGTGTCGGTGTGAGCAGGTTAGCGCAGCGCAGATAACCGATATTGCCAAGGCAGGTTGTGCTGGCGTCAACCAACTTAAAGCCTTTAGTCGAGCTGGTATGGGGCCCTGCCAAGGCCGCCAATGTGGACTTAATTTGGGCTACTTAATAGCCCAAGTCCAAGATCGGCCGATGGCACAGGTGGAGCCGCTTTCGGTGCGCCCGCCCTTGAGTCCGATCAATTTGGGGCAGTTAGCTCAGCCGTCAGATGTGTGATACAGGTTGTAGAGATCTTCTACTGCCTGCTGCGCAGCTAAAAAACGCGTTAATAATTGCGGGTCAAACTGGCTGGGGCTTAAGTAGCCATCACCATGGCGCAGCTTATTAATGCTGGTGGCATGGTCGCAAGCTTTGGCATAGCGTTTGTTTTTTCTGAGCCCTAAATAACTATCGTAGAGCTTGGCTAGCCTAGCGGCTAGGCCAGATAGCCTCGGCTTTAATACCCATTGGATAGCCACTACCATCCCAATGTTCGTGATGCTGATTAGCCACTGTAGCGGCTTGGTTTAGGCCTTGCTGCAACAACCATTGGCCGCCCGCCAAGGTATGGCAGGCTAATTGGGCGAAGCCGACAGGGCCCAGCCGAAATTGTTGCTTGAGTTTGGAAAACACCGGTGCCCGTAGGGCAACATTGCGCCAGGCTATGATTCCTACCTGCGACACTTGTGCTTCTTGGCTCCAGTGGTCAGCCATCATCAGATTCACAAACGCAGCTAACATTGGTTCTGTTGCTGGTCCCACATTCGACTCAAAATGCAGGCTTTGTAGACCGTCACAAGCCAGTTGGGGCACTTGAGCAACACCATTGAGCCACGCGGTCAGTATGCTTTCATGTAGCGGGGCAATACTAATATGACGACAGCCAAGTTGCATCACGCAGATCAATTGGCAGTGATCAAGGTAGGCATCTATGAGTAACCAATCGTCAACCTTAGGCCAGTGGTCTGGAATGGGAGTCTGGCCCCTTAAATAGGGTTTAATGTGAGCGTAGTCGAGGGCCAACTTTGTTGTGTGCTGGAGTTCTTGGTCGCTATCGACGAGGCTCGTATGGCCTTGGCTGTGGAGCCAAAACTCTAATGCGTCGCTGATACTAGGGTCTACTGCTAGCCGTACCCTCATGGCTGAGTCGGATCAGCAGCTAAGGGTAACCACAGGTTAAATACGGTGGCACCTGGGCTGGACGTCAGATTGAGGCTACCACCTAAATCTTGGCTTAAGTCTCGACATAAAGCGAGGCCTAAACCGGTGCCCTGGGTGTCGGCTTTAGTGGTGTAATAGGCTTCAAATACCTGCTCTTGCAAGGCTAGATCGATGCCTGGGCCGTTGTCGGCCACACTGATGTTAATGCCGGCGTTGCTCTGCGAAAGCATGCTGCTTACGGTAATCTTTATGTGTGGTGCGGGTTGTACTTGGCTAATAAGCGCATCACGGGCGTTGTTGATCAGGTTAATCAATACCTGTTCCAAGCGTTGTGCTTGGCCATAGACTAACTGTTGTTGGCCGGTGGTGTGGCTACTAATTTGCACTTGTTGAATTTGCAACTGACTCTTAAGTAAGTTGACCACGTGCTCAACACTCGTACAAGCGTTAAAGGTGGTTAGATTAATGGATTGATGGCCTACCATTTCACGCATGTTGGTAAGGGTATCGGCACAACGCCCCACTTGCTCATCTAGGGCGGTTAAGTGGTCGGCTAAATCACCAATAGGCCCATTTTTTTGCATTGCTTGTAAGCCGTAGAGGCGCAAGCGCATGGCGTTAAGCGGTTGGTTTACTTCGTGGCAAATGCCCGCCATGGCTTGGCCTACAGCGGCGAGTTGCGATTGGTGTTGCCAGTGTAATCTAGTGCGGCCAAGGGCGGTTTGGTCGCTAATTTGCCAAACTAATAGGTGATCTTGTTGTGCCGCTATCCACAACAACCACCGATCAGGTGAGCCAGAACTGCTGGCCAAAGGCAAGAGTTTGCTCTGGCCTGTCTCAAGTTGGCGTAACTGTAGCCATTGGTCAGCCCCAAGCAATTGGGTGTATTGGTTTAGCGTGGGGTGTATGGGTAATTGCAGCAGGTTTGTGGCCGCCGCGTTCAATTCCATGGTTTGAGTCTGCGGGTCAAATGAGGCCGCGGCAAACAGAGCGCTCAATGTAGCGCTGGCATGATTGTCCATGGCGGCCTTATCCTGTCGATGCGTGGTGGGTTAGTCTTTTACTGCCTGTAATACCAATTCTTTGAGTTCGTCCACTGGAATCGGTTTGTGTAATACTGGCACACTGGCGGGTAGGTTGCTGGCTTGAATTTCTGCTTCCCCCATGCCGGTGACTACAATGGGTGTTAAATGCTTGTATTGTTCATCGTTATGTAAGCGATCAATAATTGCAAAACCATCTAATTCGGGCATTTGTAAGTCGGTGATCAGCACTGTCGGGCGGAACTCACCAATTTTGACTAACGCATCAATGCCATTTTCGGCGGTTTCAACTTGTAGGCTTGGAAACCAGTTGTTGATGAGCATTTTGTATAACAACAAGGTGTCTTTGTCGTCGTCTACAATTAATACAGTGGTAGGGCCTTTGGCCGAGGAGCGACGAATAGGCGTTTGTTTTTCGGCCTTTTCGTCAAGCAGCTGCTGAATAGATCCGACACTAATGCGGCGATGACCACCGGCTGTTTTCCAAGCTTGTAAGGCGCCACTCTCAACCCAGAGTTGCACGGTGCGCACAGATACGTTGAGTAATGTTGCGGCTTGCCGAGTGGTTAGTTCGGACATAGTAGAAAGATCGATACTGCTCATGTGCGTTTTTTCACCTAAAATGATATTGCATCCATTATTATCAAAATTACCAATTTAAAATAGATAAAAAGCGCAGTTAATTGTTGTGTATTTGTATCTTCATGTTACCTATTGTAACTTATCTGGCCGTTATTCCAAGTTAAACGTGTGCGCCCTGTCAGTTGTTGCAAATTGAGGGCTTGGTTTGTGCCTTGGCTTACTTGGCTATCGGCATCCAGCTGCCACTGGTGTTGGAGGTCGATCAAGGTGAAGTTGGCGACCTGCCCTACGGCTATACTCGGCACTTGGGTTTGAGCAATGTGTGCCGGTTGGGTGCTTAAGGCAGAAACCAGTTGTTGTGGTGTGAGTTGTTTGGTGCTCAGTAATTGCGCCACCAATGGGATGAACATATCGTAGGTGGCCATACCTGTGGCAGTGGCGGCAAAAGGCGCACACTTTGCTGCTGATTCGTGGGGTTGGTGCGCCGAACAGATGGCATCGATGGTGCCATCTGCCACACCTTGGATAAGTGCTTGCCGATCTGACTCTGCGCGTAGTGGTGGTTGCAGGTGGTATTGGCTCGAGTAGCCTTCGACGGCGGTGTCGGTAAAGCATAAATGAGCAATGCTTACATCCGCGGTAATCGGCTGGCCTTGTGTCTTGGCTCGGCGGATTAGCTCCACGCCATTGGCACTTGTGATTTGGTTAAAGTGACCACTTACTCCGGTGTGTTGCATAAATTCTAAATGGCGGCTAATGGACAGGGTCTCAGCAATCGCAGGAATGCCGTCTAAACCCATGCGGGTGGCCGTGGGGCCTGAGTGCATATGGCCTTTGCCTAAGGCGTGATCTTGAGCCTGCACCATCACCTTAAGGCCAAAGGTGGCTGCATATTCATAGCAACGCAACAATACGGTATTGTCGACAATGTCGTGGCCAGCATTGCTAAACCCAATGCAGCCGGCGCGGGATAGGGCTTCCATATTACTTAATTGGGTGCCTTTTAAGTCTTTGGTGAGGGCGGCTACGGGCAATAGTTGGCAAAAGCCGGCGGCTTGGGCTTTGCTGGTAATCATGCTGATCACCGAGCCCGCATCGCTGCAAGGTTGTGTGTCTGGGCTGGGGCAAAGTTGGCTAAAACCTGCACTTGCGGCGGCTTGGGTTTCGCTTGCGATGGTGCCTTTTTGAATTTGGTTCAAGTCTCTCAGACAGGTATGTAAGTCAACAAAGCTTGGACACAGAAGCATGCCTTGGGCGTCTATGTTGTGCTCAGATGTTAGCCCACTTAGGTCGCCAATAGCATGAATTAAACCGTCTTCTATGTGTAAGTCGGCGACGGTGTCTAAGTTGAGGATAGGGTCAATTAGGCGCGCCCCACGGATAACCATGTTCATACCTGTGCCTCTGTATTTGTAGGTTGGGAAACTAGCGCTTGGCGTTGTTGCATTTGGCCAGTCATGGCCATGGACATGACGGCCATACGTATCGCTATACCGTAGCTGACTTGATTAAGAATCATCGACTGGGGTCCGTCGGCAACCGCCGACTCGATCTCAATGCCACGATTAATAGGGCCTGGATGCATCACAATAGCATCAGCTTTAGCCACTTTTAAACGCTCCGTTGTGAGGCCGTAAAGGCGAAAGTATTCCCCAGCCGATGGCAAAAATGCCGATGCCATACGCTCTGTTTGTAAACGCAGCATAATCACTACGTCAACGTCTTTAATGCCTTCGTCAATATCGGTGTGGGTGGTGACCCCCATGCTGCCGATACTGTTAGGCATGAGTGTATTGGGGCCTACTAAACGAATGTCTGAGCAGCCCAAGGTTTTGAGCGCGTGAATTTGATCTCGTGCTACACGGGAGTGTAAAATGTCGCCGACGATGGCCACTGATAAAGGCTCAAAATTGCCTTTGTGGCGGCGAATGGTGAGCATGTCGAGCATGGCTTGAGTCGGGTGGGCGTGACGGCCATCACCTGCGTTAATGATGGCCACGTTGGGGGTGACTTGCTCGGCAATAAAATGAGCCGCACCGGAATCGCTATGGCGTACGATAAACATGTCGCTGTGCATTGAGCGAAGGTTGCGCAGGGTATCGAGTAAGCTTTCTCCTTTGCTGGTGGCAGAGGTCTTAATATCTAGGGTCAGCACATCCGCAGACAGGCGTTTTGCAGCCAATTCAAAGGTGCTGCGGGTGCGTGTGGAGTTTTCAAAGAACAGGTTGACCACGGTGCGACCGCGTAATAATGGCACCTTTTTAACTTCTTGATTACCCACTACTACAAATGAATCGGCAGTGTCTAAGATGCGTTCGAGCATCAGGCGATCAAGCCCTTCTGGCGTTAAAAAGTGCTTCAGCTCGCCGTGGGATGTGAGTTGTAGGTTGCTCATGAGGCTCGGTTCTCGATAATAGATAACGTCAAGGGATTGGGGCCCGTGAGTTGGACGTATTGACTCGGTGTTAAATCCAGCTTTACGGCACAGGCATCAGCTTGAATAGGTAATTCGCGTTGGTTAACGCTGCACAAGGTCACTAAGCTGACACTGGCCGGACGGCCATAATCAAACA
This sequence comes from uncultured Oceanospirillaceae bacterium, assembly GCA_965366045.1. Classification (GTDB taxonomy): domain Bacteria; phylum Pseudomonadota; class Gammaproteobacteria; order Pseudomonadales; family Balneatricaceae; genus Njordibacter. Next base: position 9,959 of record CBDUDU010000007.1, on the reverse strand, counting down.
GTTCATTGAGCGCGGCTCGAATGGTGCGGCCGCTCATAATGACGTCGTCTACTAAGATGAGATTGCGATCATTAATGTCAAACGGCAAAGATGATGGGCTCACTTGAGGGTGTAAACCGTGGCGAGAAAAGTCGTCGCGGTAGAAGGCAATGTCTAACTGACCTAGAGGCGCCTGTAGGTGATCGGCTATAATTTTTGCTATCCAAACACCACCGGTATGGATACCAACCACAAGGGGCTGAAGCAGGTTTTTTTGGCTGATAAGTTGCTCAATCTGGGTTAATAGCTCACCCATTAAGGCGTCGGTGTCTGCCAATTGTGGATTTTCTGTTGCTTCCACTAAATTGCCCATCAAGCCTCCTAGTTATATCTATGTTTCATATCTATACCAACGTTAGGCCGCTGGCATAGGTGCAAATGGCACGCTGGACAAGCGGTGCTCGGCTTCGCTAAACCACGTTTGCAATATTAAAGCTGCTGCAATGCCGTCGACGCCGTGCCGCTTCCAATCCGTGCCGCCACCAGCGGCTAAGTGAGCTTGTTTGGCAGCGTAGGTGGAAAGTCGTTCATCCACTAAGTAACACGGTGTGTTGAAGCGGGCACTCATGCGGTTGGCAAATTTACGTGCGCGCAAGGCCATCTCGCTAATAGAGCCGTCCATATTATACGGAATTCCTACTACGAATGCTTGTGCCTGCCATTCCTTGACCAAGACCTCAATTTCAACCCAGTTAGGGATACCGTCTTGAGCTTTTAATGGCGCTAAAACCACCGGCTGAGTGGTTGGGTTGCTGGCAAAAGCAGCGCCAATACGTTTGCTACCAAAGTCAAAACCTAATAAATTAGGTGCTTTTTGGCTGGTGTCAGTCATGCCTTAACCGTGGCCTATTTGAGTTGAAATTAGATTCATATCGATACCCAATAAATCGGCCGCCGCCTGAAAACGTTCTTCTGGGGCCATATTAAAGACGATGTCAGCGTCAAACGGGCAGCAAAGCCAGGCATTTTCCGCCAGCTCTTTTTCCAGCTGACCTGGCCCCCAGCCAGCATAGCCTAGAGCAATGAGGCTATGTTCGGGGCCTGCAGCATGGGCAATGTCGTCGATCACATCAGACGAGGTGGTGAGGCATAAGTCCTCGGATACGCGAATGCTCGACTTCCATTGTTTATTGCTCAAAGGCGTGTGTAATACGAAACCATGCTCTGGCTGTACTGGCCCGCCGGTAAAAATAGGTTGTTGCACGGCCACGGCGTGGGTGTCGGCAATGTTCAATTGCGGCAGAATGTCGGTAAAGTCGATATCGTTAGCTCGATTAATAACCAGCCCCATAGCGCCTTTTTCGCTGTGCTCACAAATATACACCAGGCTACGGGTGAAGTTTTCATCCTCCATTTGGGGCATGGAAATGAGCATAAAGTGGTGCAGGCTGTTGTTATCATTAGGCTTATTGTCCGAGTCTGTAGTATCTGCCATTAAACACTCCTTGCGGCAAGCAATTGGCTAATGTGCTGCATTAGATCAACGGCAATGTGGGAGCCTGTTTGGTCGTCAATTTCGCGAATACAAGTAGGGCTGGTGACGTTGATTTCTGTAAGACTGTCACCGATGACGTCTAGGCCTGCAAAGTGAATTTCTTTGGCTCTCAGGCTGGGGCCAATTTGTTCACAAATCCAGCGGTCACGATCTGTGAGTGGCCGCGCAACACCGGTTCCACCTGCCGCCAAATTGCCGCGCGTTTCGCCAGAAGACGGGATGCGAGCCAATACATGGTCTACGGGGTAGCCATTAATCATTAAAATACGTTTGTCGCCGTCTTTAATTTCTGGCAAATACCGTTGCGCCATGATTTGGGTTTGGCCAAATTCGGTGAGGGTTTCAATGATCACATTGAGGTTAGGTTCGTCCTTACGGGCGCGGAAAATCGATGCGCCGCCCATGCCGTCTAAGGGTTTAAAAATTACATCACCGTGGTGGCCATGAAAGGCTTTAAGTACATTGGCGTCACTGGCAACCAACACTTCTGGGCAACACTGAGGAAACTCAGTGGCAAATAATTTTTCGTTGCAGTCACGTAGACTTTGAGGCTTATTAATAATTAAAGCGCCGGCGTCTTCGGCTTGGCTGAGTAAATAAGTGGTGTGTAAAAACTGGGTATCGAATGGGGGATCTTTGCGCATCAAAATCACGTCTAAATCACCCAAAGGCGCCGCACTTTGTTGGCCTAAGTCATAGAAGTTTTTGGGATCGCGCATGACCGACAGTGGTGTCATTAAACCCATGGCAACGCCTTGTTCTGAGTACAGGTGTTGCGGCTCCATATAAAACAATTGCCAACCTAAGTCTTGGGCGGCCCATAACATGGCCAGCGAGCTGTCTTTTTTGTAATTGATGTTATGGATGGGGTCCATAACGATGCCTAGCTTAATGGTCATGGGTGTCTTGTCTCTAAAATGAACTAATAATAGCCGTTAAAAATCACCCCAAATGTGTTGCAGCAAGGTAAGCGCTGCAAGGGGTGCTGTTTCGGTACGTAAAATACGTGGTCCTAAACGTAAACCAGTATAGCCTTGCGCCTGAGCTTGCTCAACTTCTAACTGCGTTAATCCACCTTCAGGGCCAATCAATAAAGCACACGATGTCGGTGGATTTTGAGTTTTCAACGGCTGGGTTTGATGGGGGTGTAGTACTAATTTGGATTCGGCTTGGGTGTTTTGAATCCATTGTTCTAGGGTTTGTGGCGCATGGATTATAGGCACATCAACACGGCCGCTTTGTTCACAAGCGCTAATGGCAATTTGTTGCCAATGGCTGAGGCGCTTGGCTTGCCTTTGTGGATCGAGCTTCACTTCGCATCGGCTACTGAAAAGGGGGGTGATTTGGTTCACCCCAAGCTCGGTAGCTTTTTGAATGGCATAGTCCATTCGTTCACCGCGGGACATTACTTGGCCCAGGTGAGTGTGTAATGGTGACGGCACTGGGCCAGCAAGCGGGGCGTTCACAAACACCTCAACAACTTTCTTACTAACACTATTGATGTGAGCGCTTACTTGCTCGCCAGAGCCATTAAACAGGATGAGTTCCTGTTTTTCGTGCATACGTAATACCTTGCCTACATAATGGCTAGCTGCAGTTTCTAAGGCAATGGCTTGCCCTACAGGTAGCGCTTGCGGTGTATGTAGGCGAGGTACTCTCATGGTTTACAGTCCAGCGGCTTGACGCAGTGTTGCCGCTTTGTCTGTGTATTCCCAAGTAAAGTTAGGGTTATCACGACCAAAGTGGCCATAGGCTGCGGTGTCGCGGTATATCGGACGTTTTAAATCTAACATTGCCACTAAACCACCGGCCTTAAGATCAAAATGCTCACGCACTAACAGTTCGATTTCAGCGTCGCTGATCTTGCCACTGCCAAAGGTATTGAGGCTAATAGAGGTAGGCTCAGCTACACCAATAGCGTAGGAAATTTGTATTTCGCAACGCTCAGCTAAACCGGCTGCAACAATATTCTTGGCGACATAGCGGCCAGCGTAGGCGGCACTACGGTCTACCTTGGATGGGTCTTTGCCAGAAAATGCGCCGCCGCCATGCCGCGCCATGCCGCCGTAAGTATCTACAATAATCTTGCGGCCGGTTAAACCGCAATCACCCACCGGGCCACCAATGACAAAATTACCCGTTGGGTTGATGTGATATTGGGTGTCTTCGGTGAGCCAATGAGCAGGAATGACTGGGCGAATAATATGCTCCATCACGGCTTTGCGCAGGCTATCTAAGTCGATGTCGGCGCTGTGCTGGGTGGACAGCACCACGGCATCTATCGATGCCGGTTTGCCATCGCTGCCATAACGAAAGGTGAGCTGACTTTTTGCATCTGGGCGTAACCAAGGCAGGGTGCCATCTTTACGCACTTTGGCTTGCTGTTGCACTAAGCGGTGGGCGTAATGAATAGGCGCAGGCATGAGGCTTTCGGTCTCATTGCTGGCGTAGCCAAACATTAGGCCTTGGTCACCAGCGCCTTGTTCCTTGCTGCTGTCGACGCTTTCGTCAACTCCCATAGCAATATCAGAAGACTGTTTTCCAATGGCGTTGAGGATGGCGCACGAGGCACCATCAAAACCCATGTCTGAAGAGGTGTAACCGATGTCTTTTATAACGTCGCGTACCAGCTCTTCAATATCAACCCAAGAATTAGTGCGCACTTCGCCCGCCACTAAAACCAAACCGGTTTTGATCAGGGTTTCAACTGCCACACGGGATTCGGGGTCTTTTTCCAGCATGGCATCAAGGATGGCATCGGAAATTTGATCGGCGATTTTATCAGGATGTCCTTCGGACACTGATTCGGAGGTAAATAGAGTGTATTGGTTCATAACCATGCCTCGTAATTGAATACTAATAGATGCTTTACGGACATCTTTAGCAGTGACTTAATTACCAGCCTAGAACGATGTTCTGGCGAGTGCCGTTAGTTTTGCAGAGGGAGTGCGAAACTTGGGCGTATTATAGGGTATTCAAGTCGCTAATGCATGGTTTATTGCCCAGTCAGCCGGACTATGGTTTAGTATCGTAGTATACCCACGGGAGTTGACTAGAATGACAGATCAAAAAACCATCGAAGCCTATAATAGTCAGGTGGATAACTATTTAAAGATGGTGGGCGAGCTGGAAGTTGATCCCCTACTGCTACGTTTTATCGAACGTTTGAAGATCAACGACTATGTGCTTGATTTGGGCTGTGGCCCAGCCATTGCCTCTGCGGTGATGCGTGACAAAGGTTTGCGAGTAGACCCTGTGGATGCTGCTGAAGGAATGGTGCAGTTGGCTAATGACAAATATAATATAGCTGCTCGACAAGCCCAGTTTAGTGACATTGATACCACCAACACGTATCAGGGGGTCTGGGCCAATTTTAGTTTGTTGCACGCCCAGACAGAAGACTTAGCGGCGATATTATTGGCCTTGCATAAAGCGCTAGTGATTAACGGTGTACTGCACTTAGGCATGAAACTGGGGCAGGGTGCAAAGCGCGATAAATATGACCGCTATTATGCTTATTACTCCCAGCCTGAATTAGAGTCTTATGTTACGGGCGCAGGCTTTAGTGTTATACACGTAGAGTTAGGTGAATCGTTAGGTATGGCAGGCGATATAGAGCCCTGGATTGTATTAAGTTGCTTAGCTCAATAAAGGCCTAATGATGGATTACTTGAGGCGTTGTGGAAGCACGGTCTCAAGATTACTAATAAATGTTGAATAATACAGTAAGAATGGTGTTTGTAGATTGTGTCTGAGGCCCGAGTAAGGGAAAATACACCCCTCAAATTTGTTCCCGAATAGTGTATTTAACGTTTTAAAGGAAGTTTTCCATGCCTACCCGTCGCGATTTAGCTAATGCCATCCGAGCCCTTAGTATGGACGCCGTCCAACAAGCTAATTCTGGTCACCCAGGAGCCCCTATGGGCATGGCTGACATCGCCGAAGTATTGTGGAACGACTTCATGAGCCACAATCCGGCGAATCCGGAATGGCTAAACCGTGACCGCTTTGTATTGTCCAACGGCCATGGTTCTATGTTGCTATATTCATTGTTACATTTGAGTGGCTACGAGCTCTCCATTGATGACATTAAAAACTTCCGTCAGTTACATTCTAAAACTGCGGGTCACCCAGAATACGGTTATGCCCCGGGCATTGAGACCACCACTGGTCCTTTAGGCCAAGGCATCACTAACGCCATTGGCATGGCGTTGGCAGAAAAAACCTTAGGTGCACAATTTAACCGCCCCGGTCATGAAATCATTGATCACAACACCTACACCTTTGTGGGTGACGGCTGTTTGATGGAAGGCGTATCCCACGAAGCCTGCTCGCTTGCCGGCACTTTAGGTTTGGGAAAACTCATTGTCTTTTATGATGACAATGGCATTTCTATTGACGGCGAAGTGGAAGGTTGGTTTACCGACGATACCCCTAAGCGTTTTGAAGCTTACGGTTGGCAGGTGATTCCTGCTATTGATGGTCATGACGCCGACGCACTATTTGCCGCGGTTGAAGCTGCCAAAGCTAACACTGACCAGCCCACTTTAATTTGTTGCAAAACCATCATTGGTTTTGGTTCACCCAATAAAGAAGGCAAAGAAGACTGCCACGGCGCGCCGCTAGGTGCAGACGAGATTGCGTTAACACGTAAAGAATTAGGTTGGAGCTATGGTGCATTTGATGTTCCTGCCGACATTTACGAAGAGTGGAATGCCCGCGATGCTGGTGATGATGCCGAACAAATTTGGAATCAAGCATTTAGCGATTACCATCAAGCACACCCAGAATTGGCCACCGAATTGCTACGCCGTGTAGCGGGCGACTTGCCAGCCGACTTTGAAGCTCAATCACAAGCCTACGTTGAGCAGTTACAAACCGAAGGTTCGGCCATCGCTAGTCGTAAGGCCTCACAAAATACCATTAACGCTTTTGGCCCAAAGTTGCCAGAATTGTTAGGTGGCTCTGCAGACCTTGCAGGCTCTAACCTTACTAAGTGGTCAGGTTCAAAAGCCATTACCCAAGAAGATGCCAGCGGCAACTATGTGAATTATGGCGTACGTGAATTTGCTATGACAGCCATCATGAATGGTATGGCCCTACACGGTGGCTTTATTCCTTACGGTGCAACATTCCTTGTGTTTATGGAATACGCTCGTAACGCCGTACGTATGGCGGCTTTAATGCGCCAACGTGTGTTGTTTATTTATACCCACGACTCCATTGGTTTAGGCGAAGATGGCCCAACTCACCAGCCTATCGAACAAATTGCAAACTTGCGCCTTACGCCACACTTAGATACATGGCGCCCATGTGACACGGTTGAATCTGCCGTAGCATGGAAGACCTCCGTGCAACGTATGGATGGTCCATCTGCCTTGATCTTCTCGCGTCAAAATTTGCCGCACCAGCAACGTGATGAGGCTCAGTTAGCCAACGTTGCCCGTGGCGGTTACATCTTACAAGACTGTGACGGCGCACCAGAAGCCATCATCATCGCCACAGGTTCCGAAGTAGGCATTGCCCAGCAAGCCACCGACACGCTTACTGCCCAGGGCAAAAAGGTACGTTTGGTGTCTATGCCGTGTACTGAGCTATTTGAACGCCAAGATGCGGCCTACCAAGCGCAGGTATTACCCGCTAATGTGACGGCCCGTGTTGCAGTAGAAGCAGCGCACGCTGACTACTGGTACAAGTACGTTGGTTTAGGCGGCAAGGTGATTGGCATGACTGATTTTGGTGCCTCAGCACCCGCCAGCGAGTTGTTCGAAATGTATGGTTTTACTGCCGACAAGATTGCTGCCACAGTGACCGAACTACTGTAACGAGCGGGTTATTATGGTTAACGCAAAACGCATTGCGATCAATGGTTATGGTCGCATAGGTCGGGCTGTGCTGCGCGCCATTGTGGAACGCGGTTTGCAACAACAGTTGCAGGTAGTGGCAATTAACGACCTTGGTATTGCTGAGTCTGTGGTGTATGAAACCCGTTATGACTCAGTGCATGGGCCGTTTCCAGCTCAGGTCGATGCGATCCCTGTTGGTATGAGCGTAACGTCTGGCGAACACAGTAATGACATTGAGCTATTGCAAGTGGGTAATGCAAGCGCGTTACCTTGGGCTGACCTAAACATCGATTTAGTGTTGGAATGCTCTGGTAAAATGAGCGACCGGAAACTTGCAAAACAGCACCTGACTTGTGGCGCTGACAAAGTGTTGATTGGAGCCGCCGCCGCTGACGTTGATCTAACCGTGGTGTATGGCATTAACCACGATCAACTCAAGCCTGAACACCGCATTGTTTCCAACGCCTCCTGCACCACCAATTGTATGGCTCCTGTACTGAAGCCGTTACACGATGCCATTGGTATCGAAGACGGCCTCATGACCACCATTCATGCCTACACCAATGGTCAGGTGCTTACTGATACTGTTATCGATAAAACTGATTTGCGTCGGGGTCGTTCGGCCACTCAGTCGATGATTCCCACATCTACCCATGCCACCGAAGCCTTGGGCTGGGTGTTGCCGGAACTGGCCGATAAAATCACCGGTATGTCTATGCGGGTGCCCACCATTAACGTGTCTGTGGTGGACCTAGTTTTCCGCCCTAGCCGTAATGTTACGGTGGCGCAAGTGAACCAAATCATGGCCGACGCAGTGGCTAGGGATAACCATGATGTGTTGGGTTACAACCAGCAACCATTAGTCTCCATCGATTTTAATCACTGTTCTAAGTCGGCCACTTTTGATAGTACACAGACTATGAAAATGGGCCAGCTTATTAAAATATTAGCTTGGTACGACAACGAATGGGGCTACGCCAATCGCATGATTGACGTAGCTTTATGCATGTTAAACTCAGACCCACACAATACACAGGCAAACCTATGACCATCATCAAAATGACTGACTTAGATTTACGTGGCCAACGCGTATTGATCCGCGAAGACCTTAATGTGCCAGTTAAAAATGGTGTAGTTACCAGTGATGCACGACTTCGTGCCGCGTTGCCTACCATTAAAATGGCCTTGCAGTTGGGTGCTAAGCTTATGGTGACCTCTCACTTAGGTCGCCCTCAGGAAGGTGTTTATGATGAGCAGTTTTCATTGCAGCCGGTGGTTGACTATTTAGCCGCCAAATTACAGTGCAACGTACGGCTACAAAAAGACTGGCTAGATGGCGTTGAAGTTGCCGATGGCGAGTTAGTGATTTTAGAAAACTGCCGTTTTAACAGCGGCGAAAAAGCCAATGATGATGACTTAGCGCAGAAAATGGCGGCTTTGTGTGACGTGTTTGTTAACGACGCCTTTGGCACTGCGCACCGAGCTCAAGCCAGTACCCATGGCATTGCCAAGTTTGTAAAAGTCGCCTGTGCTGGGCCTTTGTTAGTGGCAGAATTGGACGCCCTTGGTAAAGCTTTAGACAATCCCAAGCGCCCCTTGGTGGCGATTGTTGGTGGTTCTAAAGTGTCGACCAAACTAACGGTACTAGAAACCTTATCCGATAAAGTAGATCAGCTTATTGTAGGCGGTGGCATAGCTAACACCTTCTTGGCTGCTGCAGGTTTTCCCGTAGGCAAGTCGTTGTACGAAGCCGACTTGGTGGCTAACGCCAAAGCACTGATGGCAAAAACTGCCATTCCGTTACCTACGGACGTCGTTACGGCAAAAGAGTTTAGTGAAACGGCTACCGCAACCACCCAAGCTGCAGCTGATGTGGCCGCCGATGACATGATTATGGATGTGGGCCCAGAAACGGCCCACCAGTTAGCCAGCATTCTTAAAGAAGCCGGGACGATTATTTGGAACGGGCCACTGGGTGTGTTTGAATTTGATCAGTTTGGTGGAGGAACGGAAATCTTGTCTCGCGCCATTGCCGCATCACCTGCGTTTTCTATCGCCGGTGGCGGTGATACACTAGCGGCAGTCGATAAGTATGAAATTGCTGGCCAAGTGTCATATATTTCCACTGGCGGCGGCGCATTCCTTGAATTTGTAGAAGGCAAAGAACTGCCAGCAGTCGCCATTTTGGAACAACGTGGCCTGTAATTAATAGATAGCTTACTTACCTTATTTAGATAGATAGAATGGAGAACACCCATGGCCTTAGTCAGCATGCGACAACTGTTGGATCACGCTGCCGAACACAGTTACGGCATTCCAGCTTATAACGTCAATAACCTAGAGCAAATGCGTGCCATTATGCAGGCCGCAGACGCTACGGATAGCCCAGTGATCGTACAGGCTTCCGCGGGTGCGCGTAAGTACGCCGGTTCAAACTTCCTCAAACACATGATTTTGGCGGCTATTGAAGAGTTTCCGCATATTCCTGTATGTATGCATTTGGACCATGGCAATGCGGCGGCAACCTGCCAGCGTGCGATAGCAATGGGCTTCTCGTCGGTGATGATGGATGGCTCTTT
>CBDUDU010000006.1:0-47501 GCA_965366045.1 uncultured Oceanospirillaceae bacterium | reverse complement strand
ACCTTTAGCATGGGCTTCTTCCAATGCCGCCAAAATGCCTTTAGCACGAGCAAGCTCAGCTGCTGGTGGAGAGAACACATCGTTGGCCAAAGCAATTTGAGATGGGTGGATGGCCCACTTACCTTCTAAGCCAAGTGCTGCTGCGCGCTTTGCCGCTAAGATGTATGAATCTGGATCGCTGAAATCGCCAAACGGTCCGTCGATAGCACGCAAGCCATAAGCACGACAAGCTACGGTCATACGCGAAAGCGCCGCATGCCACTGGTCACCTGGGTAATCTGGGTTTAAACCACCGATAACGACGGTACGAGCACGATTACTTGCCGCATAATCGGCTACACCAAAGTGCATGGCTTCTAGGCGTGGGCTGGCTTGAGCAATGGCTTCTACGTTAGCCATACCTAACGCCGTTTCAATCAACGCTTCTAAACCAATTTTATGGGTAAAGCCTTTGGCTTGTTCAATTTGGTTACACATGGCTTCAACCATGTATAAGTCGGCCGGAACACCTACTTTTGGTACCAAAATGGTATCAAGATGCTGGCCAGCTTGTTCCAAAATTTCTACTACATCACGGTACATATAATGTGTATCTAGGCCGTTAATGCGAATACAAATGGTTTTGCCTTTGGCTTTCCAGTCGATGTCATTAAGGGCTTCGATGATATTTTTACGGGCAACAATTTTGTCCGACGGTGCTACGGCATCTTCTAAATCCAAAAACACATAGTCGGCAGCGCTATCGGCGGCTTTTTCGATCATGCTGGGGTTAGAACCTGGCACAGCCAGTTCACTACGTTGCAAGCGGGTTTTAACGGGTTGGTGGTTAGTATGACTCATAGCATTACCTTGTACTTTTGATTGGAATAGGCGTAATAGAAACTGGGCCCACTATAACGACAGTTAGGAAACAAGGTCAATTGCCTAAACTGGGCGCATGCCAGCGTGGTCCAGAGGATTTGATCAGCTATATTTCCTAACTATCGGAAACATTCGCTTATAAAATAAGAATTTTACATATAAATCAATTGCTTAAACTATTCCTAATAGACAAAATAATGATTTTAAGTTCGTGCCAAAGCAAACAGTTTCAAGCCCCCAACTGTCTCGAAACGCGACTTAAATGTCGCCTCTTGAATAGTTTACCAGCAAACAGCATAGGCCAATTCTGGCTAACATTAAGAAACTTATTTCCTATGTTAGGACCCATGCTCGCTTTATGAACTACCTTAGTAGTCTACGATTTGTCTTTGCGTGGCAGGCGGCGCAGCAAACTGGAGGTATCCCAACGATGCCCGCCATGGGCCTGTACTTGTTCGTAGAAACCGTCTACCAATGCTGTCACGGGTAATTCAGAACCATTATCTTGGGCTTCTGCTAAACAAATGGCTAAGTCCTTACGCATCCAGTCAACCGCGAAGCCAAACTCAAACTCATCATCCACCATGGTTTCACCACGATTATGCATTTGCCATGAGCCCGCTGCGCCGGCGCCAATAGCACCCAAAGCTTGCTTGGCATCAAGGCCTGCATTTATCGCAAACGCCACGCCTTCTGATAGCCCTTGCACCAAGCCAGCGATGCAAATTTGATTGACCATTTTTGTTAACTGGCCATTGCCTACGGGTCCAAGGTGGGTAATGGTTTTAGCGTAGGCTTGCATCACCGGTTCGGCGCGCTCAAAGTCCTCACTGCTGCCACCGCACATAATGGCTAAAGCGCCATTTTCTGCGCCAGCCTGACCACCAGAAACCGGGGCATCAACAAACCCAACGCCTTGTTGAGCCGCAATTATGGCAATTTCTCGGGCCACTTGGGCCGAGGCTGTAGTGTGATCGACCAACACTGATCCTGCCGACATCCCCGCCAACACACCATGATCACCATATACCACACTCCGTAAATCGTCGTCGTTACCCACACAAACAAATACCACGTCGGCTTCTAACGCCGCCTCACAAGGAGTGATTGCGGTGCGTCCTGGGTATTGCGACTGCCACGCTTCGACTTTAGCCATACTGCGGTTGTAAACATATATTTCATGACCTTGTGACGCTAGATGCCCAGCCATGGGATAACCCATAACGCCTAAACCAATAAATGCCACCTTGCTCATTTGTAATTCCTTAATGTTGTGTGATGCTGCAAACTTATTCAATCTATTAAAGGCTATCCCTTGCCCTAATACAAGGCTAATAACCATGTCCATATCACAGCCAGCAATGACGCATTTAAACTCAACCGTGCCGCGCCATTTGGGGAATGTTAATTACGCTTGCGTTAGTCTTTTCCGCAAGGCAAAATGCCGCCCATATTAATCTTTTTTGAGAGTTTAAAGCCCATGTCCCTACGCTTAGGCATCGACACTGGAGGCACCTACACAGATGCCGTCATTATTAATGAAAAGAATGAAGTGTTAGCGGCAGTAAAAAGCCTCACCACGCGTCATAATTTAGCCATTGGCATTGGCGAATCCATTAAGAAGGTGGCGACTGAATTTCTCAACGATATAGAAATGGTGTCTTTATCAACCACCCTCACCACCAACGCTGTGGTTGAAGGTAACGGCGCACCGGTGTGTGCCTTAGTGGCAGGCTTGAGCGAGACCCAGGTAAAAAAGAGTGGTTTAGGTGAAATCATTGACGACACTATGATTATTCGTCTGGCCGGTGGTCACGACGCCTCGGGTCGACAAGTGAAACCCTTAGACCTAGAAGGCGCTAAGCAAGCCATTTTAGCCAACAAAGACAAGGTGTCGGCGTTTTCTGTGTCGGCACAATTTGGTGTACGTAATCCAAGCCACGAAATTCAATTACAAAATTTAGTGACCGAATTAACCCATATGCCCGTCACCTGTGGCCACGAACTAGCCACTAGCTTGGGCGCCCCAAGGCGAGCGCTTACGGCTACGCTTAACGCCCGCATGATTCCGTTTATTCAAGACCTGATTCAAGCGGTACAAGACATTCTATCGGACCTTAATATTCAGGCTCCGCTAATGATCGTTAAGGGGGATGGTTCTATTGTTAATGCAGAAACCGCCTTGGTGCATCCAGTCACGACTATTTTATCTGGCCCTGCAGCCAGTGTGATTGGCGCCTGTGCGTTGTCCGGCAGCCGTAACGCGATTATTGCCGACATGGGCGGCACTACCACAGATATTGCCATCGTCACCGATGGTCAGCCCGAGTTGGCCAGCGAAGGTGCCCGCGTAGGTGATTGGCAGCCGATGGTGGAAACCGTAAAGGTGTATTCTATTGGTTTGGGTGGTGACAGCGAAGTGCGCTTTTATGGCGGCAGTGTTGCCTTAGGCCCTCGCCGTGTTGTGCCCATGAGTTTGCTAGCGCAACAATACCCACACATTTTAACCCGCATGCAAGCACACTTAGATGACACCCCAACACCACGCCACAATCGCTTTGTTACGCGTTTAGAACGTAACCAAGCCCTACTTAGCCAGCTCTCACCCATCGAACATCAAGCATGGGAAATGCTGGAACACGGCCCGGTGGAAATGGAGACTCTGGTATTTAAAGACCAAGACCTCGCTAAAGCCATGGCTCGGCTTGAGCGTAAAGGCATGGCCATCTATTCTGGTTTCACACCGTCAGATGCAGCGCACGTTCTAGGCAACAGTGACCATTGGAGTGTTGAAGGCGCAAACTTGGCAGCGCAGATTTGGGCCCGTCAAATGCGCCATTTGTATGGTTTAGGTTCATGGGAAAAAGGCAATGCTAAAGAACCGGCTGAACGGGTATTTACGCTGATGAATGATGCCATTTGCCAGACCTTACTCGAGGCCGGTTTACACCAAGAAAACTTACTCAACGAAGCGCGCTCTAAACATTTGGCGACCTTAATGGGCAAACTAATCCTGAAAAACGGTAATAAAGACGATAAGGATGCGCTGTTTGGTATTAACTTCGCTCAAAGCCACCCATTAGTAGCCGTGGGTGCACCGGCAGCCACTTACTACCCACAGGTGGCAAAAAATCTTAACTTAGAACTAAAACTACCACAGTATGGCCATGTCGCTAATGCCATTGGTGCGGTTATGGGCAGCGTAGTGCAACGCTCAGAGATTATTATCACCCAGCCAACCCAAGGTATCTTCCGAGTATTCCATGGCGAAACGCCGTTTGACGTCACCGACTTACAACAGGCCTTTATCCAAGCCGAAGATATAGTGCGTGTACAAGCAAATCAATTGGCGTTATCTGCCGGCGCCACCGACGTCGAGGTACGAATTCGCCACGACAATAAACACGTGATATCAGAACTGGATGGTGAATTGTTTGTGGAAGCTAAAATTTGTGCCATTGCCACCGGCAACCCGGCACTAGAACTTACAGTTAGTGGCTAACTGTTGACTCTGCAATGGCTCCAGGCTCAACTATCACAACACGGTTTGTGTATTTTGAGCCTTATAACCAATCATGCAGCGGTACCGCAAGGCCACACGCTGGTACTTGTTGGCCACGGCGCAACAGGGTTTTGGCCCATTTTTAAACACAGCCAAGAGTACTTAGATCAGCAACCCGATCCTCTCAACCGCTGGAGCCAACGACTAGGCCAAAGATTTGCCACCACGCTTCAGGGCAGCGCTCTATTTCCTTTCACAGGCCCGCCGTATCAGCCGTTTCTAAGCTGGGCACAAACCAACGGCGACAGTTTCCCTAGCCCACTGGGCTTGCACTTTCACCAGCAACATGGTTTGTGGCATGCCTATCGTTTTGGCCTCATAGTTAACGCCAAAACTTTAGAACATCACACCAATATCCAAACTACCCCAGCCTCTCGCCCTTGCACAGATTGCGAGCAACCCTGTATGGCCAGCTGCCCGGTAGGTGCATTTAGTAGTGCAGGTTACGATGTTACGGGGTGTCGCGCTTACGTGGCTCAAAACCCCAATTCGGGCTGCGCCCAAAGCGGCTGCATAGCAAGACTTGCGTGTCCGCATACCCCGCTAAACACAGTGAACCCATCCCACGGTGGCTATGAAGCAGCGCAGCATCAGTACCACATGGCAGTGTTTGCCAAACAAGATGGCTAAAGACCTTATCACTAAAGCTATGCCTTGGGCATAAGAGCGCTTGCAAACTGTTCGCCACGCGCGAGCCAAGAGGCCAAGTCTTTATCTTCGGCCAAACCTTCAGCGTCAATAACCACCCAGCCTTTCATGGATTTTCCGGTGAAATTGAAATCATGGGCGTAGGGCTGAGATAAGGCATCTTCGTAGTTAGGCGGGCCAACTCTTACTACCATCGTGTCACCCATAACTGCAACACACATGTTGCCAGAAATCATAAAGCCTAAACCACCAAACATTTTCTTTTCACTGGCGTAGGGGTGATCTTCAAGAAGCTCCCTCAATCGTTGAGCGAGCCCTTCGTCAAAGGCCATTACTTAAAGATGCCCTCGCCCATTTGGTCGATACACTGCTTGGCTTTAAATAAGCTCAACTCATGACCACCGTCAGCACTGTGGGATTGGTCGGCACGGATAAAGTGATGCTCTTGCCCGTTTTTACGAATCCAACCCTGCACCCTAAAACTGCCACCCTCTTGTAAGGGCTGAGTTTCTATACTAAAACCCTTATGCTCGTGATGCTGACTGGTTTTAGAACCTTTGCTAGCGGCCCCGTCTTCAATAGGCCGAAATAGAAATTCTCTGATACTAGATAATAAACCCATGACTTAAGTCGCCTGTATGTAATTAATGATTAACGTATGATCTTAAAGTAAACCTCTACAAAATTTAAGGCATAAACATGAATAAAGCCACCTTGCGTAAAATTGACTACAAAAAAGAGTTATCTAGTTTTTACAAAGTCAGCCCTGAACACATCAATTTTATAGAAATCCCTAATATGCAGTACCTTATGGTGGATGGACAAGGCAACCCCAATGATGAGGCAACCTTTGGCGCTGCCATAGAAACCTTATATGGCATGGCTTACAGCCTTAAATTTATGCTTAAGCAGGCCGTAGAACCATTTGATAGTGTCGTCATGCCTCTAGAAGGATTGTTTTGGGCCGAAGACCCCAGTGCCTTTGTGGAAAAAAGACACGAGGAATGGCGCTGGACCCTAATGATTATGCAGCCCCCTAGAGTCACCCAATCAGACTTTGAACAGGCAAAATAACAATTGCAGGCCAAAAAAGATCCTGCATCTTTACATTTGTGCCGCTTAGATCACTATACCGAAGGCCAATGTGCCCAAATACAACATGTCGGCCCGTACGACCAAGAAGGCCCTACAGTGGAACGTTTACATGCTGCCATTTTAGCGGAAGGGTACCAATTGGCAGGCAAGCACCACGAAATTTACCTCAGCGACCCTCGCCGCACGGCACCAGAAAAACTCAAAACAGTCATCCGTATGCCTTACTCAACAGTCTAAATAAAAAGCCCAGCAATCGCTGGGCTTTTTGGTATCGGTTAAGCGATTAACGGAACGCGAATTGCTTGCCTTCACGCACACCACTTGAGGGCCAGCGCTGGGTCACAGTCTTGCGGCGAGTGTAAAAACGAATCGCATCTGGACCATGGGCACCCAAATCACCAAACAAAGAACGCTTCCAACCACCGAAGCTGTGGTAAGCCACTGGCACAGGTAGCGGTACGTTAATACCCACCATGCCCACTTTGATATTGTCAGAGAAGTACCTTGCCGCTTCGCCGTCACGGGTAAAGATACAGGTACCATTACCAAATTCATGGTCATCAATCAGCTGCATGGCTTCTTGCATGGTATCTACACGCACTACGCACAACACAGGGCCAAAGATCTCTTCTTGGTAAACCACCATGTCTTTGGTAACTTTATCAAACAAACAACCACCGACAAAGAAACCGTCTTCGTGGCCACCTACAACTAAATCACGGCCGTCAACCACCAACTCGGCACCTTCGGTTACACCTTGAGTTACTAAACGACGCACACGGTCTTGGGCGGATTTAGTAATCAACGGGCCCATTTCGTTGCTAACGTCGGTACCGTTGCCAACTTTTAGCGCAGCAACTTGTGGTTTAAGCTTAGCAACCAATTCGTCGGCTGCAGCATCACCGACACACACGGCAACAGAAATCGCCATACAACGTTCGCCACAAGAGCCGTAAGCAGCACCCATCAGCGCGTTTACTGCGTTATCCATGTCTGCGTCTGGCATGATGATAGCGTGGTTTTTAGCGCCACCTAAGGCTTGCACACGTTTGCCGTTAGCGGTGCCAGTGGCGTAAATGTATTCCGCAATAGGCGTAGAACCTACAAAGCTCACCGCTTGTACGCGCTTGTCTTCAAGAATCGTATCTACGGCAACCTTGTCACCATTAACAATGTTAAATACACCGTCAGGCAAGCCGGCTTCTTTTAACAACTGACCAATAAGCATGGGCGCACTAGGGTCACGCTCAGATGGCTTTAGGATAAAGGTGTTGCCACACACAATAGCCATAGGGAACATCCACATAGGCACCATGGCTGGGAAGTTAAACGGGGTAATACCAGCGACTACACCCAAGGATTGATATTCTGACCAACTATCAATGGCTGGGCCGACATTTTTGCTGTGTTCGCCTTTAAGTAGTGTTGGCGCGCCACAAGCAAACTCTACCACTTCAATACCACGCACTAATTCGCCATGGGCATCGTCTAGGACTTTGCCGTGCTCATTGGTTAATGCAGCACAAATTTTGTCGGCATTTTGTTCCAGCAATTCCTTAAAGCGGAACATCACCCGTGCCCGTTTGATAGGCGGCGTATTACGCCATGCAGGAAAAGCCGCTTCTGCAGCTGTAATGGCATCTTCTACTGTGGTTTTGCTGGCCAAAGCAACTTGGCGCACAACACTGCCAGTGGCTGGGTTAAATACGTCTTGTACGCGGTCGGTATCGACAACCATAGCGCCGTTAATAAAATGTCCTACAACTTGCATTGTTATTCCTCACTGCCCGTTTACGAGCTTGGTTGGGGGTTTTATACGTAATGGTAACCCAGACTTCGCTGACTACACCATTGGTTAAATAGCTAACTGTGCCGTTTAATCTAAGCTCTGAATAGCGTCACCTAAGGCACTCACTAAACGGCTAATGTCTTCTTTTTCGGCCACAAAGTTTGGTCCTAATTGAATGGTATCACCGCCATAACGCACATAAAAACCTAAGTCCCAGGCTTTCATGGCAATTTCATAAGGCCGCCGCGCAGGTTCACCAGGGTAAGCTTCAATGGTTAACGCGCCTGCTAAGCCATAGTTACGGATATCGCTGACGTAATTCAAGCCTTTTAAACTATGAATAGCATCTTCAAAGTGTGGTGCTAGGTCTGCCGCACGCTGTGCCATTTGATCATTTTCAAAGATGTCCATTGCTGCCAAAGCTGCAGCACAGGCCACAGGATGCGCTGAATAAGTATAACCATGGGGAAATTCCACCATATACTCAGGGCCACCGGCTGCCATAAAGGTTTGGTAAATTTCACTCTTAGCAACCACAGCGCCCATGGGTATAGCCCCGTTAGTCAAGCCTTTGGCAAGATTCATGATGTCGGGCACCACACCAAAAGCATCAGCGCCAAAGGCAGCGCCAGCGCGGCCAAAACCGGTAATCACTTCATCAAATATCAACAAGATGTTGTGATCATCACAAATCTTGCGCAACCGTTGCAAATAACCCTGCGGCGGCACCACTACGCCAGCAGAACCCGCAAACGGCTCTACAATCACGGCCGCAATGTTAGACGCATCATACAAGGCAATTTGTTCCAACAAGTCATCTGCAAGCTCGGCGCCATGTTCAGGCAAACCTTTAGTAAAAGCGTTTTGTGGTAACAACGTATGGGCCAAATGGGCTGCATCTACGCCATCACCATACAATTTACGGTTGCCAGCGATGCCACCCACACTAATGCCGCCGTAGTTAACACCATGATAACCCTTGCTGCGGCCAATCAACTTGGTTTTGCTAGGCTGGCCGTTTTGGCGCCAGTACGCCCGTGCCATTTTTAATGAGGTGTCGGCAGACTCCGAACCTGAGTTGGTAAAAAACACATAGTCCAAACCTTCTGGGGCCATTTTAGCCACTCGGTCAGCCAGTTCAAAGGCTTTGGGATGACCAAACTGAAATGCTGGAGAGTAGTCCATTGATTGCATTTGTTTATGCACAGCTTCAGTGATTTCTGGGCGGTTGTGGCCAAAACCACAACACCAAAGGCCCGACAAACCATCATAAATACGACGGCCGTCCGCAGTAATGTAATGGCTTTGTTCGGCCGATACAATCATGCGCGGGTTGTCTTTAAACTGGCGGTTAGCCGTAAACGGCATCCAGTGGGCTTCGAGCTGTTCGCGGCTTAGGCCACCGGTAAGAGATTCAAAACTCATGTGCTAACTCCATCATTATCAATACCGCCAGTTTAAGCTTGCATTTAGAACAGTTAAATATTAAGTTATTTAATTTTAAATAACTAATTAGTTAAATAAATACCTAATTAGCTAGGATAAAGCATGGCCAAAAAACTGGGTTTAAGCCGAGTGTCTGACATAGACTTGCGGTTATTACGAATTTTCAAAGTCATCGTCGAAGCAGGTGGATTTGCCGCTGCAGAGGTCGAACTTAACATCAGTCGCGCAGCCATCAGCATGGCTATGGGCGACCTAGAAACTCGCATAGGCCTACGCCTTTGCCAGCGTGGTAGAGCCGGATTTTCGGTGTCCGAAGCGGGCCAAGAAGTGTATCAAGCCATTTTGCAATTACTCGCCTCCATTGAAGGGTTTCGCACCCAAGTTAACGCCCTGCACGACCAGTTACAAGGCGAACTCAACATCGGCATCGCCGACAACCTTGTAACACTGCCCCACATGCGCATTACAAATGCCTTGCGGCAACTAAAACAACAGGGAACCGGCGTCACCATTAACATTAGTATGATGGCACCACACAACATTGAGAAAGCGGTGTTAGATGGGCGTTTGCAGGTTGGCGTCATTCCCGAGGTGAGGCGTTTGCCAGAGCTTGACTTTCAGCCCTTATACGAAGAAGAGTCACGCCTGTATTGCAGTTTTCAACACCCGTTATTTAACCACGCAGAAAAACATCAGACCATTGAACAAGTGCCTGAGTATGATGCGGTAGCACCTGCTTATGCGCAAACTGCAGACACGCGCCAGCACTACCAACAACTCAAAACCAGCTCTACCGCAACCGACCGTGAAGGGGTCGCATTTTTGATTCTTACCGGTTGTTATATTGGTTATTTACCCACCCACTACGCCACTCAATGGATCCAGCAGGATAAATTACGCGCCATTGCCCCGGGGCATTTTCATTTCACCACCAGTTATGGCGTGGTCACTCGGCGCAGCAAACGCACCAACCCTGTACTAGAAGGCTGGCTTAACGCGTTATGGCAGGACAACTAAAGTAGCCGGTTATAATATTGGCAACTGCGCGGCAGCCCGAGTAGATAACCACTGCGCACCGTCTTCGGTAATCACAATATTCTCTTCGTGTACCATTTGTTTAACCTGGCCATTGCCGTTAGCGTAAGACATGCCCGGCTCCAACGTCATGACCATGCCCACTTCCAACACGGTGTCGTCAGTGGCGGTATTTGATGGCCATTCGGTAAGGTCTGAGCCGAGGCCATGGCCTAAACGACCTACATCATTACCCAAAGCACCGCCTGCATGCATAATGGGCCACATAGCCCGGTAAAGGTCACTAGTGGTATTTCCAGGCTTAGCGGCGGCAAACCCTGCGTCAGTGGCATTGTACACGGTGGTATAAGCGTCTTTAGTGGCTTGAGAGCAATCGCCAAAGCTCCAGTTACGATCGAAATCACAAAAGTAGCCTTGCCATACGGTGCCCGTGTCGATGATTAATAGGTTACCCTCATCAATCACCCGGTCCGTAGGCCCCATGATGATGTCATCATAACCATCGGCACCCGATGAAGACACGATAAACGGCGAATGGTCAGCGCCTTGACGCAACAACTCCATCCTAAATTCTGCCACTACCTCACGCTCGGTCATACCGACGCTTGCAAAACTAGGCAATTGAGCAAAGGCCTTGGAGGCAAGACTACACACATGAGCCGCACGGTCTATTTCTGCAGTGGATTTAATACTGCGTAAATGCAATACCTCACGGCTAACATCCACCAGTTCAAAACCACTTGATGCATACAAAGATTGCACTTGGGTTTGGGGCATGCGTAGATGAGTTTCTCGGCCTAATGTCATGCCTAAACGGCCAAAGCGCTTGGGCAACTCCGCTAAGGTTTGATTGAGTAAACTCACGCCATCGTCTGCTGGGAATGGCGACGGCCAGGTACGCACATCATCCACCCAGGTATTGCTCATACCTACCACACCAATGGTTGGAATAACGGCAATAGGTTTACCTGTGGCAGGCAGGAGTAAAAACCAAGGCCGCGTAGGGCTTTGCCAAAACTGGGTGAAATAACCGGAAAAATAGCGTACGTTAGTTTCGGTGGTTAACAACACGCCATCTAGCTGCTGTTCACGCATCATGGTTTGTGCGCGCGCCATGCGCTGCTCAAATTCTGCCAGTACAAAATCTCGCTGCGGGGTTTGAGTAAGTTGATATTGGCTCATGAGCTGATACCAAACACCAAGCTTTGATACAGCTCAGGGTCCGTTGCGCCTTCCGTACCGAGCACCAATACTCGGCTTTGTTCATCCAAGCCTAAGTCTGAGCGCCATTGGCTGTTGCCTGCAGCCACCAAAGCGGCGGCAAGTCCTGCTACCGCAGATTCACCGGCTTCAATACTTGGGCTATGTTGTTGCAAAGAAATCATACTCGGTGCAATCGCATCTTCACTTAAGGTAATAAAGTCATCTGCCCCTTGGTCCAAGATTTGCCAGGCAATTTGTGATACTTCGCCACAAGCAAGACCCGCCATTAACGTATCTAGGTCACCATCGACCACCCGTAACTCGCCCGCCTTAGCACTTTCTTGTAAACAGTTGGCTTGCTCTGGTTCTACAATCACAAACCGTGGCCGTTGCTGACCCCATAAATCCCAAAAATAACCACACACGGCGGCCGCTAATCCACCCACGCCTGCCTGTACAAAAACGTGGGTAGGTACATCACCTTTTAGTTGCTGCACAATTTCTGCCAACATTACCGTATAACCTAAGGCAACGTTAGCTGGAATTTCTGTGTAACCCGGGTAACTAGTATCCGAAATAATAACACGACCATGTTGTTTGGCATCACTGGCCGCTTGCTTAACAGAGTCGTCGTAATTGCCCGTAATTCGAATCACCTGAGCCGCGTAGGCCTCCATCGCCGCCTGACGGCCTGGAGACACATCACGGTGAATATAAATAATGCACTGACAACCAAACATTTGTGCGCCCCATGCCACAGAACGACCATGGTTGCCGTCCGTAGCACAACTCACCACTACGTCTTTTAATTGCGCTTTAAACTGACCAGAGAGCAACTCCTCCATAGTTGGTTCTACGCCATTAATTTGAGCTAAATGTTGCTGTAAAAATCGTGTTACCGCGTAAGCGCCACCCAAGGCTTTAAAACTTTTAAGCCCAAAGCGAGTGCTTTCGTCTTTATAATATACCTTATCGATATTGGCAGCCTCGGCCATGGTATTGAGCTGTTGTAACGCCGTAGCCTGGTAGTTCGGCCATCTAGAAATGGTGTGCAATGCGTTCTCTGCTCTAGCCACACTCAAAATATCTTGACGCGCAGCGCCATACGCTAACTGGCGGTTAGCTAAGGGGTTATGAAAGCAGTCCAATTGGCCTGGGTGAGTGATAGACATAAATACAACTCCAAGAAAATTAAGTTTTAGGCCAAACGGCCTGAGCCACTCCGGTAGCAATAAGGGCAATACCTGCTAACCCCTGCCAACCAACCGCTTCTCCGAACAAAAACCATGCTTGTAACGCCACCGCTGGCGGTACCAAATAAAACAAACTACCGACCTTAGTGGCGGCGCCTTGACGCATCATGATCATTAGCAGCAACACGGCGCCAATAGATAATGCCAATACCTGCCACGTGAGGCTGGCTATAAACTGCCACTGCCAATCGACCTTGCGAGTTTCAAAAGTAAGCGCAATAACCAGACTAAACATCAAGGCAGCGGCATACTGAAGCCATATTGACGTTAGATGGTCGACGCCATGGCAGTATTTTTTTTGATATAAGGTGCCAAACGAAATGCCTATTAAAGCGCCACCAACAAACACCGGGGCCCAACCAGAAAAACCATCAAATATGGTGCCCGCATCCAATGCAAACTGCTCACCTAACACCAGGTAAAGGCCAGCTAAACCCATAACTAAACCAAGCCACTGACGTTTACTCACTGTTTCGCCCAACATAAGCCCAGCAAACAACGCCATCGTTAGGGGTTGCAAGCCAATAACCATAGCACTGAGGCCAGCGGGCATGCCCATAGATATTGCTTGAAAAATGCCACCAAGGTACACACCATGCAGCAACAAACCTACAACCATACAATGCAACACTAAGCGCCATGATGAAGGCCACTGACTTGCCATAAACTTAGTAATGAGCCATAACACCGCCAAGGCAAAAGCAAAACGGTAACTCAGCAAAGTGAAGGGCTCGGCAAAAGGTCTACCCAACTTTGCGACCAAAAACCCAGTACTCCACACCCATACAAATATAAAAGGCATCAAGCGTACAAAAGGTGTAGATAAGGTGAGTGACATAATAGTAATTTCTATAAAGGTTCAGCCAAGCATATTGGCATACATCAAATGCGCAGTGCTAGCCTAATATCGCTAAACAAATAGGTTATCAGGATTGGCAGTCTTAAATTGGTCAACATTAGCTACACAAATGAATATTTTTATCGCAACTTAGCATGACTATGAGGTGACTAAGGCAATATACTCATGTTTGTCAATTTGCCCAAAATTGAGCGAGTAGGTATTTACGGGGACGATATAGGAACGATATGAAAAGTTTGGATCAAAGTGATCGTACAATATTAGATTTATTGCAGAAAAACTCACGTGTAAAACTTGAGACTATAGCGAGTGAAACGGGTTTGTCTGTGGCAACTATCCAGCGCCGAGTAAAACACTTTAAGTCCACTGGCGTCATCCAACACGAAACTGCAGTTATTTCCCAAGAGGCCGTGGGATATGGCATGACGTTTCTCATTTTAGTTGAGTTGGAGCAAGAGAAAGCCCACCAATTAGACTCGTTCCGTAAAAAGGTCACGGCAGAACACCAAGTTCAGCAATGTTATTATATTACGGGAGAAGCCGACTTTGCTCTGGTCGCGCTGGCAAAAAGCATCGAAGACTTTGAGCAACTAACCCATCGTTTGTTTTTTGACGACGCCAATGTCAAGCGTTTTCATACCTCAGTGGTGATGAATCGCACCAAGACTGGCATGACCGTACCCCTAGAGTTAGATGTCACCCCAACTCCACATTCAAGCAGGGTATAAACTAACCATGTCAGCTTACCCGCAACACCAAATACTTGCAGCGCTTGATGCCTATTTGACAGAGTTTCCACTACCCAACGAACTATGGGTATTCGCCTATGGCTCTTTAATGTGGAACTCCGAAATGCAAGTAGTTGAGACCCGCCAAGGCAAAGTTGAAGGTTTTCGACGAGGTTTTAACCTACTCTCTACCGTGCACAGAGGAACCACAGAAAACCCAGGTCTGGTATTGTCATTAAGAGATGGCGGTCACTGTGACGGGTTGGTTTTTCGAATTAATGACTCTAGCAAACAAATAGATTTCAAAAACTTGTGGCTGCGTGAAATGGTAACCATGTTCTACCGCCCCCACCTTTGCCAAGTGCAAACAACCCAAGGCATGGTTATGGCGGTGACTTTTGTTGCAGACCAGCAACATGAACAATACGTAGACTTCAATACAGCTCAATGCGCGCAAATGATTGCTCAAGCCCACGGTGGTCGCGGCAGTAATATTGAGTATTTTAACAATACCCAGCAGCAACTTAATCAACTCAACATCAAAGACTCGCTGTTTAGTGATATTGCGGCCCATTGGCTCTAGCTCACCCAGATTTTTTGGGCACTTGTTCTAGCTCATAAATCGACTCGCCCACTTGTTCCAACTGTTGTTGCAACACCGCTTGGGCATCATAAATACCACGATTATAGAAAAACGGACCCATGGTTTCACTTATAAAATCGAGCATAAACTGAGCTTCAAAACTGCCGAGTTCCCGGTCTAACTCAGCATCACAATAGTCTTGTAAACGGGCAATGAGGTCGGCTCTTTCTTCGGCGTTAAATTTAATGCTCATGGCTAGGGTCCAATTTATCAATAATGTTAGCTAACTGCGCCACTTCATCTTTACTTAACTTATTTAAAAAATCGTCCTCCCACGCCTGCACCTTGGGCACCATGTCTTCAAACAAGCACCGGCCTTGGGCCGAAAAGCTCAATAGCACGGCACGTTTGTCGTTCTTGTCTGGTGTGGTTTGTAGGTGTTCGAGGCTCACTAACCCACTTACGGCACGGGAAACCTTGACCTTGTCCATGTAGGTCATGGCACAGATTTGTTTAGCAGTCAGCCGTTCATGCTGACCCAATAAGGCCATTACCCGCCATTGAGAGCGATTTATACCATAGGCGTCGGCGTATATAGTCGCTAGCGACAACCCGACATTATGAGCCAAACGATTCAGCCGATACGGTAAAAATCGATCTAAGTTTAAACGGTTGGTTGGTGCGCTTTCGGGTGCTGATTGAGTCATTAAAAAGTCAGTTTAGTTGCATAAGTAACAGTGTCTGCTAGCATAGATACATAACCCCTTTGCAGCAAGCTAAATCAATATGTCTAAATCCATCACCCTATATGATTACCCAAAATCTTCCGCCGCTTACCGTGTACGTATCGCGCTCAACTTAAAGGGGGTCGATTACCAATCGGTAAAAGTTGACTTATTGGCAAAAGACCAAAGCAGTGACTTTTACCTTGCCACTAATCCACAGGGTCTAGTGCCAAGCCTAGTGGTGGGTGATCAGGTGATTAGCCAATCCTTAGCCATTATCGAGTGGCTTGAGGAAACTTACCCGCAACACCCTTTATTGCCCTCTAATCCTATAGAGAAAGCGCAACTTAGAGCACAAAGCTACGCCATTGTAGCCGACACCCACCCACTCAATAACTTACGCGTGCTCAACTACCTTGTTGCTGAGTTTGGTCACAACAACACCGAAAAGATGGCCTGGTATCACCACTGGATTAAGCTGACTTTTGCCGCCCTGGAAACACAGTTAAGCGACTCTTCACTCTCCAACGCCGCTAACCTTCTGGACACAGTACTCGTGCCCCAAGTATTCAATGCCCACCGTTTTGCTATCGACATGACGTATTATCCGACCATCCAACAGCGTGTTGACTGGTGCAACCAACAACCCGCATTTCATAAGGCGCACCCTGAGCAATGTAGTTAACTCAGCGGGCTGCGCCATTCTTGGCCTGGCACTGGATTAGACGGCACCCATCGAGCAAGCACCAAGGACACACATGCCATGGCAGCGCCTAACATAAACACCGCGGTGGGCGATACCAGCCACAACACACCCATAATAGCGGGTAGAATAACGGCCGCAATGTGATTAATAGTAAACGACACGCCCGCAGTGGACGCAATGTCGGCTGGATCTGCAATTTTTTGAAAGTAGGTCTTTTGGGCTATAGCCATGGCAAATAACACATGGTCAAACATATATAATGCCACCGCCAATGGTGCCCAGTCGACAAAGCCATAAGCCAAAAACACGAGTATTAAACCGAGGTACTCTAAAGTGAGCGCCCGCTTCTCTCCCCAGCGCGAGACTAAGGCTCCAATTATTGGTGCTAACCACATACTCAGCAAACCGTTACCTAAAAACATCAAAGCGATTTCGTCAGCTCCAAAGTTAAAGCGCTGCACCATTAACAAGGCCGCAAAAACAACAAAGATCTGGCGCCGAGCGCCACCCATAAATACTAAGGCATAATACAAACTATAGCGTTTTCTAAGCACTAGTTTTTTAGTTTGCTGCACCTTGGATTGATATTGTGGAAAGGCCACTAACGCCACTAAGGCGATGCCCACGGTGATACTGCCACCAAAAACGTAAACCCACACCACCGGCAACATAAACACTTCCAATGCCAGCCAAACCCAA
Organism: uncultured Oceanospirillaceae bacterium; assembly: GCA_965366045.1. Lineage (GTDB taxonomy): Bacteria > Pseudomonadota > Gammaproteobacteria > Pseudomonadales > Balneatricaceae > Njordibacter. The sequence goes on along the minus strand of CBDUDU010000006.1, from coordinate 30,309 downwards.
GCGTAGGCCAACAGCGATGAGGCTGAACCAATGGCAATTAAACGCCCTAACTGCACTGGCGCTTCCTGTAGGCTAAACCACTGCAACGCCAAAGACTGTTTTACCGTTTCGTAATAATGAAATCCCACAGACATGAGCATAGTGGTCATTAACAAACCCGTAAAGCTGGGTAAAAACCCGGTGATGGCTGTACCTATACCTAATAACAACAAGGACCAGATAGCCAAGCGCTGTTCCGCAATTATAAGCAATAAAAACACGACACCAAAGGCCAAAAAACCTGGTACTTCACGCCATGATTGCAACACCCCAATGTGAGCGCCATTTAAACCACCCTGCTCTATGGCAAAGTTATTAAACAGGGCCATCCACACACCAAAACTAAACGGCATGGCAAACGTCATTAGGCGTAATAGAGAGCCCTTATCTAAGCTTAAATGAGATAACAAAGAAGGTCGATGCATTGGAGGCACTATATACATTAAGAGTCACTAAAGTATAGCTCAAATGGCGTTGATTTGCGCATCGGAAATCAACATATTCAGCTGACTAAAGTAATTGCAATATCTTACGATGGCCCCATATACTGGGTTATACCCGACTACAGACACAGCACATGAGCCAAGCCACTACATCTATAAAGCCTGACCAACAAGACCTACGTTTACTTCTGCGTTTGTTACCCTTTATTACACCTTACAGAAAAATGGTGCTAGGCGCTATCTTAGCCCTCATCGTCACGGCGGGCGTGTCGCTAGCACTGGGACAAGGTATTCGGTTACTGATTGACCAAGGGTTTGACTCTGCCGACCCAAGTCGGCTGAACCAAGCCATGATGATACTGGCGGTCATTACGGTATTAATGGCGGCGGGTACTTTCACGCGCTTTTATTTAGTTTCCTGGCTCGGCGAACGCGTGAGTAACGACGTTCGGTTGGCGGTATTCAATCACCTACTGACCCTTGATCCTCATTATTTTGAAGTCAATCGTAGTGGCGAAATCAACGCCCGCCTCACCACCGACACCACGTTATTGCAGTCCATTATTGGCTCCTCAATTTCCATGGCCCTGCGCAATAGCCTCACTTTTGTGGGTGGCTTAGTGATGATGTTGATTACTAATCACAAGTTAGCCCTTATCGTATTAACCAGCGTACCTTTAGTGATATTTCCGATGATGTGGTACGGCCGCAGGGTACGAAAACTCTCTCGCTTGAGCCAAGACCGAGTGGCCGACATTGGCACCTATGCCGGTGAAATTGTACAAAACATAAAAATCGTTCAAAGTTTTACCCGCGAACAAGAAGAAACCAAAGCCTTTGGCCGTGAAGTGGAAAAAGCCTTTAGCGTTGCCAAGAAACGCATTTTACAGCGTTCCATACTCATTGTAGTGGCTATGGCCTTAGTCTTTACCGGGCTTTCCAGCATGATTTGGGTGGGCGCACAGGACGTTGCCAGTGGCGCCATTAGTTCCGGTGAGTTGGCCGCGTTTGTATTTTACGCCTTGATGGTGGCCATGGCCGTGGCGACTATTTCGGAAGTCTATGGTGAGCTTCAACGAGCCGCTGGCGCCACCGAGCGTTTATTAGAATTGTTGGCCGAAGAAGCCGACATTAGTAGCCCACAAAAGGCGCATTCTCTGCCCGACGGCGCCTTGGCACTGGCGTTCGATAAGGTCAGCTTTAGCTACCCATCACGACCCGACCAAGTGGCTTTAGAGGACGTTAGTTTTGAAGTTAAAGCAGGCGAAACCGTGGCCATCGTTGGGCCTTCCGGCGCGGGCAAAAGCACCTTATTTGAATTACTGCAGCGCTTTTACGACCCTAAACAAGGCAGCATTAGTGTGGCAGGACAGGAAATCACACAGCTTAACCCTACTGATTTACGCAGCCACCTAGGTTTAGTACCCCAACAACCCACCCTCTTTAGCGCTGACGTAGCCCACAACATTCGTTATGGCGACCCCAGTGCCAGCCAAGACAAAGTGATAAGCGCAGCTCAAAAGGCCTACGCCAGCGAATTCATTGAACGTTTACCGGAAGGTTACGAAAGCTATTTGGGTGAACAAGGTGTACGACTATCTGGTGGCCAGCGGCAGCGTATAGCCATTGCTCGCGCCATGCTTAAAGACCCGTCCATTTTGTTATTAGACGAAGCCACCAGCGCCTTAGATGCCGACAGCGAGCAAAAGGTGCAGTCTGCCTTACAAGATTTAATGCAAGGCCGCACCACGTTAATCATTGCCCATCGTTTTGCCACGGTGATGCATGCAGATCGCATTATGTTTTTTAACGAAGGCCGCCTAGAGGCCCAAGGCACTCATCAAGAGTTGCTTGCATCCTCTAAGCTATACAAGCGCCTTAGCCAACTTCAGTTTAACCATTAATTAGGCTGACCTTCGACTATGGCCACATCGACCCGCCCCACGCTCGCTGCCATTGAAACCCTGTTACGTGACGGTTATTGGGATAGAACCGAAATTATTCGTATGGCGGATGGCAGCTTGAGGGTGCGTAAACAATCTAAAGGCCAGCAATCCTCTGGCCCATGGGGGCAAGACAACCTGAGAGCGGAAGCACTTTATTTACAAGATTTAGAGCCACACCTGCTGGACTTATTTCCGCGCTTAATTGCCTCGTGGGAGGAGCCCGCTCCGGGTTACGACATGGCTTATATGACCCACTATGTTGATGTAGCTCAGCTGGTGCGTAAAGAAGCATTCAATCAACAACAAGCAAACGAGTTTCAATCCCATTTAGGCAAACGTGTATTTGGCCAATTACATACCCAGTGTACGAGCCAAAATAGCCTTGCAGAGAACGTATTGGCCACCCTGCAACAGGCGGCCCTAGCAATTAGAGACCATAACGAGCTGCAGGCTTTAACGACACCTTCAATGGGTATTAATGGCCAGGTTTGCCTAAATTTAGCGGCTAACACCGCCACCCTAATACGGCAACAAACATTGCTTTATGGGTTAGATGCGGCACCACAAGTACGCTTGCATGGTGATTTATTTTTAGAAAACATACTGCTACCAGCAACATCAGAAAACGAGCACTGGCCCACGCAGTTGGTGCTCATTGATCCAGTGTCAGTGGCCGGCATGGGTGCGGGGCACCCTTTGTTTGATTTAGCAAAATATGAGTCTTATGCTAGTGGTGAATTACCGGCCATGCGCCGTGGACATACGATGGTAGATGGCATGGACAATACCGATGTTGACTTTAGTTTCGCTATAGATTGGCAACACCCAGAAATGCAGCCCTTTAAAGTTGTTAACTGGCACTCAATGTTACGCCAATCCTACATTAGCCATTATGGCGTGATAGATGACGCGATGTATGCCTTATTGGAAGCCTATTTTGCTGCCGCCATGGTGCTTTGCACCGAAGGCATAGAGCAACAAGCACGTGCTTTAAAGGCGACGTTTAGCTTGCAGTCCGCATTGTCTTTAGCAGCGCAATAACAGCCAGTACTAAAGCGCCAGCCACCAAACCTACACCCATATTGGCTAATTGAGCCCACCAAGTACTTAACGGCTCAACCCAATGATGTAACCAAGGCCAGCCGTGGGCTAATATACCACCCCCCACTAGGAACATAGCCAAAGTACCTACCACCGACAATGTTTTCATCAGCGGTGGTGCGGCGTTGACCAAGCCATGGCCAATCCAAACACTAAAACGGCTGTTTGTGCCTGCACACTCCCCTTCTATCAAATACAAACCCACGTCATCCATTTTTACAATGGCAGCCACTAGGCCGTAGACACCCAAGGTAAAGAACAAGGATAAACCTGAAACAATAATGACTTGGTTTGCAAAGGTGGTATGCGCCACAGACCCCAATATGATGACCACGATTTCTGCCGACAATACAAAATCAGTACGAATGGCTCCTTTAATTTTGGTCTTTTCCACAGCTAACAAATCATCTTTGCTAAGGCGTAAGTAGCTAAGCCGGTCGGTCGCTGTAGAATCTTTGGGTGTGTGGGCAATCCACTCGTGTAGTTTTTCTGCGCCTTCAAAACAAAGGTAAGTGCCACCCAACATCAGCACGGGGGTAATGAGCCACGGTGCGTACAAACTCATGATTAAAGCAGCTGGAACAAGGATCACTTTGTTGAGTAAGGAACCCTTAGCCACAGCCCAAACCACCGGCAGTTCACGCTCTGCCCTAACGCCCGACACTTGCTCGGCGTTAACGGCTAAGTCATCGCCTAACACACCGGCGGTTTTTTTAGCCGCAACTTTTGACAGAACAGCAATGTCATCCAGCAATGCTGCAATGTCATCCAACAAAGCGAGTAAACTTGCTCCGGCCATAACAATTCCTCAATCAGGTAGTAAACAGTGCCGTATTTTCTGTGCCACGCGTTGTGGCTGCTCTAACGGCAATAGATGCCCGGCATCTTCAAAGTTGATAGCGCGCACATGCTGGGGTAAATCCGTGCGTGACTGCACCGCTTGCCAACGTTTCCATGCCAAGTCATCTACCGTCTCAGACTTTTGTCCACGCAACACACTAATAGCCACTTTGCTGCGTTTTAAGGTGCGCCACAAGCTGGGCACAGTGCCATACATGGTGGCTTCCCAGTACTTATCATAGAACAATTTGAATCCATCGCCATCAGCCACCACCGCAGCATTAATGTAATGCCACAGTATCTCATCTGTAAGGTCAGCAAACACACGTTTTGGGCGATGGAAGTCAAACGCTTGTTGCAAGCTATCCCAACGATCAGGGCGGCCCATCGCTTTGGCAATAATGGGTACTTTATGGGTTAGAGCTAGGGGTGAAAAACGTAAAATACGCGTTATGGTACGCCGCAAAAATACGGGTTCTACTAGGATTAACTGACGATATAAATGAGGTTTAAGTTGGGCAGCTAGTACACCTGCAACGGCCCCCATCGAGTGGCCAACAAATATAACTGGGCCAATGTTGTGATGTTCAATAAAGTCGTTTAAGTCCTGCGCCATATGCGGCCAAACAGCTCTATTTTTGGCCTGCGTTTGGTGCTCAGGTAGCGGTTGCCACAAAGGCCTTAAATGAGGAGCATAAATAGCGTGGTCTTGGCCTAAGTCGGCAAATAATGCGTTATAGGTGCCTGGTGGAAAACCGTTGGCGTGGGCAAACAAAACGGCAGGTGCGTCTTGCTTGCCATAACTTTGATACGGAATATTCAAAGCACAGCGGCGATCGACTTAGCCACATAAGCGATGTTGTGCTGGTTTAGCCCCGCCAAGTTAATACGGCTAGAACCCACTAAGTAGACACTGTGTTCATGCACTAACTTGTCCACCTGTTCTGAGTTCACACCCAAAAACGAGAACATGCCTTTTTGGCGCTCAATAAAGCTAAAGTCTTGCGTTACACCTTCGGCTTTAATGGCATCAACCAACTGGCTGCGTAAATCTTTAATACGCTTGCGCATGGTTTTAAGTTCATCACGCCACATTTGCTTAAGCTTGGGGTCGGCGAGAATAGTTTCCACCACCAATGCGCCATGTGAAGGGGGCATTGAATAGTTAGCACGAATGACGCTGTTCATCTGGCCTTGCGCGAAGCTGGCTTGCTGAGCATTGGCCGTAATAACCATGGCTGTACCGGTACGCTCGCGGTACAAACCAAAGTTTTTCGAGCAAGAACTTGCAATCACCATTTCTGGTACCGCGTTAGCCATAAGACGCAAACCGGCCGCATCTTCATCCATGCCTTCTCCCAAACCTTGATAAGCTATATCAACGTAAGGTATTAAGCCTTTAGCCAGTACTAAATCTGTGATGGTCTGCCATTGATCTAAGGATAAATCTGCACCCGATGGGTTATGACAGCAGCCGTGTAGCAATACCACATCGCCGGCTTGGGTCTGATTTTTTAGGGCGTTACACATGGCATCAAAATCAACAGCTTTGGTGGTGCGGTTGTAATAGGGATACTCTTTGACGGTGAAACCTGCACTTTGCATTACCGCGTGATGGTTGGCCCAAGTTGGGTTGCCTAACCACACGGTGGCATTAGGTGATGCGACGTTAATAAATTCGCCTAACACCCGTAAGGCCCCACTACCACCTGGCGTTTGCGCCACAGCGATACGTTGGTTAGCCAATACGGGATGATCGGCACCCAAGGTTACTTGAGCCAGTAACTCACAAAAGCGCTTTGAACCTGCCATACCAACGTAGGCTTTGGTATCTTCGTCTGTTAACAAGCGTTCTTCGGCCCGTGCTACGGCTTCCATAATTGCAGTATGTCCGGTCTCATCTTTGTACACGCCTACACCCAAATCAACTTTGTTTGGGTTGGTGTCTTGGCGGCATAACACCGACAAATTTAGAATGGGATCAGCAGGCACAGCGCGCAGCGACTCAAACATGAGTAATAGAACTCCTATGAACAAAAAAACAACAATCGAAAACGAAAAAAGAGGGTAATTTAACGATGCTGATTATACGACTTTGACTTTAGTAAAACCAGCTCGAACGGGTGATATAACTTGGTATATAACAAGTATTTGAAAGATTTAACGATTGCTATTACGTGCTCTTTCTTGGCGCGGTGAACAGTCGTACTTTTTTTGATAACAACGCGCCAAATAAGACGTAGAACTAAACCCGCAAGCGGTGGCCACTTGTAGTACCGACAAGCTTGACTGGCGCAACAGTTGCTGGGTTTTTTCGAGCCGTAAATGTAAGTAATACTGACCTGGGCTTTGCTGCAGGTGTTGTTTAAACAAACGTTCCATTTGTCGGGCCGACATATTCGACGCATTTGCAAGCTGCTGGCATGTAAGTGGCACTTCTAGATTTTGGCGCATAATATCGATGGCCTTAATCAAACGTGGATTATTAATATTTAGGCGTGACTGCAAACGCATACGCTGATCTTGGTGTGGTGGTCTAATATGAGGATGCATATACTGCTCAGCTACCAGCAACGCCAATTCATGACCGTGCTGGTCGGCGATGATTTGTAGCATCATATCCAAACCGGCAGAACCGCCAGAACAAGTAAATACATTGCCGTCGAATTCGTATAACTCGCCACTCATCCAAACGTCTGGAAACTGCTCTCGGAAACTATCAACGTATTCCCAATGAATGGTGCAGGTTTTATGGCGTAATAGCTTGGCTTTCGCCAGTAATAATGCGCCCGTAGAAGTCGACCCCAATAACTCAACCTGTCTCGCCGCCTGTCGCAGCCAACCAAACAACTTGTCATCGCCGTAGGACGCCACGTTAATACCCGCCACCACCAACAACACATCCAGTTCTTTGACTTGTTCCATACCGATGGTGGGCGCGGTAACCATTTGATTACTCGCAGCTACGGGCTCTCCGTTCCAGCTCAAAAACTCCCATTGATAGAGTTCATCGCCGGCTTGAGCGTTCGCCATGCGCAACGGTTCTAACGCCGCTGCTAAGGACAACATGGAAAAACCGGGTACTAAAAAGAAGCCAAATCGTTGCATTTTTTAACCATTTAATTGATAACGCACAACCGAGTGTATGGCATCGCGCGTCGTATTTTTGATAGATTAGCGGCTATTGTCGGATTTGTCTCGTTAAAAGTCGTCCCATGTGGTTTTTATTTCGACCTGAAAGCGCATTATGACTGTCACTTGAATAATAAACATAACCCAAACGGAGTCCTTTATGGCCTTTCCTTCTTCTTCTCCCTACGTCATCGTAGGTGCAGGTATTCACGGTCTAAGTACTGCTTATCACCTTGCCCTTGAGCTTAAAGCTAACGGCAAAGGCGACGGTCGCGACATTATCATCCTTGATAAGAACGGCATTGCTGCTGGCGCAACAGGTATTGCATGTGGCGTAGTTCGTAACAACTACTTCCAACCTGCTATGCGTGAATTGATGGCTCATTCTGTAGAAGTTTGGGAATCAGACATGGAAGCTTACTCATACCACCCAGTCGGTTATATGCAGATCAGCCCAGAATCAATGCACGCTGACGTTGCAACGATCTTTGAACAGCAGAAAGCCATTGACTACCCTTCTACCTTCATCGAAGGCGAAGCTGATTGTACTAAGTACATGAAAGGCATTTTCCACGATTGGCAAGCACAAGGCATCACTTCGGTTCTTCACGAATCTAAGGGTGGCTACGCCAACAACACCAAAGCCATGTACGGTTTGGCATCTAAAGTAGAAAACGAAAACATTCGTATCATCAGCGGCGTAACTGTTACTGGTTTTACTCGCAACGAAGGTTGTGTTACTCACGTTGAAACTGACAAAGGCAACATCGCTTGTGACTACGTAGTAATCGGCGCTGGCCCATGGGCTAAAGGCTTCTGGGAAATGCTTGATCTTCCTAAGACGGTTAGCATCAAAGGTGCAGACGACGTTGTTCACACTGACATCCCAATGTGGATCTACTGGTCACTACAGGAAGGCACTTTAGGTGTAGATCCTAAGCTTCAAGTAGACAACGAAGGTAACATGCCTCCTGTAATTCACGTTGACTCTAACGCGCCTCTTTACTCATGTGAAGATGGCAGCCTAGTGACTGACGAAATGTGGGGCATCTACTACAAGCCTGACTTCCACTTTGGTGGTGTTCAAGGTGGTGCTGCACCATTCCCAGTTAAGCGTAACCCAGACGAAGTGGCTGTTGACCCATACGGGCCAGATTCTCCAGACTTTGTGGTTGGCCCAGAATTCGCTCACATGTGGGTCTCTGCACTAGCTCATTGTCAGAAGCGTTTTGAAGGCACCATGGTTAAGTACAAGGATGAGCCAAGCGGTGGTATCGGTTGTTTCACTCCTGACTCTTTTCCAATCTTCGACGTGTTCCACGAGAATGCTTATTTCATTGCTGACTCGAACCACGGCTACAAGATGTTGGGAGTAGGTAAATTGGTAGCCAACGAAATCGCCACTGGCCAAAGCAACCGTTTGCTTGAGCCGTTCCGTTTAGGTCGTTACGAAGAAGGCAAGCTACACCCTGTGTCTAGCAGCCCGTTCCCTTGGTCTTAATCAAGGATATAAGCCTTACTCCGTAAGACTTAACAAACTAAAAAGCCTCGCAATAGCGGGGCTTTTTATTGTCTTAAATTTAGCGCACAATGGCGCCCAAAGAGCCATATAGAACAGTACGCAGCTACAGAGTCACTACATGAAACAAATCGATTGGTTAGGAAAGCCAGCCCTTGGGGCCACTCTAGTCGCAGCCATTTGGGGGCTTAACATTGTTGGCATGAAAATCGCCCTCAATGACATGGACCCTCTACTGTTCACAGCCGCACGATTTTTCCTTCTAGGCCTAGTGTTATTACCCTTTGTAAAAATTTCACGCCAGCAAATCCGTCCTTTATTACCTATTGCGCTTGTCATGGGCTTGGGCCACTTTTACTTGTTAGCCGTAGGTATCTCTATCGTGCCAGGCGTCATCGCTAGTGTGTGTTTCTTACTCGGAGCGCCCTTCTCAGCCTTACTGAGCTATCTATTTCTTAACGAGCGTCTAACGTTATTACAAAGCGTAGCTATTATTGCTGCCACCTTAGGTGCCATGTTACCTACGCTACTGATGGGCCAAAGTGAACTGCAATGGGGTATATTAATCGTGGTTCTCAGTACCTTTATGTGGGCCGTGGGCAATATACAAATACGCAAACTTAAAGAGTTACCAGTATTGTCTGTGCAATTTTGGATCGCCATCATTACGGCACCTTTGTGTCTTATCGCCTTTTTATTACAACCCGACGCCGCTCCAATACTGCCGCAACTCACCATCAAAACCTTGTTATCGTTATCCTACGTGGTGTTTTGTTCGTCTATTTTGTCTTACAGCCTATGGTATGGTTTGGTGCACCGCCATGGCATCAGCCGCTTAGCGGGTTTTGTATTATTACAGCCAGTATTCACACTTACCTTCGGTTACCTATTATTAGGCGAAAGCTTAACTTTATGGCAATTGGTGGGGAGCTCCATCACTCTCACCGGCATATATATTTATAACCGACAGAACCAAAGGTCGGCACAGCAGTAGTCTGTGCACAAGCGGTTATCAAAAGGTTATAATTGACCCATAACGGCGGAGCAACCTATATGATCGATCTTTATTATTGGCCTACACCCAACGGCAAAAAAATCTCTATTATGCTTGAAGAACTCGGCGTGGATTACCAAGTTAAGTGGGTGGATATTGGCAAAGGTGATCAGTTTAAGCCTGAGTTTTTAGCCATTGCCCCTAATAACCGTATGCCTGCAATAGTTGACCACGATCCAGCTGATGGGGGTGCGCCGGTTAGCCTGTTTGAGTCGGGTGCTATATTGCTTTATTTGGCGCAAAAATATGGCCAATTTTACGCTGATGACCTGCGCCAACAGCAGGATATCAACCAATGGTTGTTCTGGCAGATGGGTGGCCTTGGGCCTATGGCAGGCCAGGCTCATCATTTTCGCCAATATGCCCCAGAACAAGTGCCCTACGCAATTAAGCGCTATACCGACGAATGCAACCGCCTCTATGGCGTATTAAACCACCAACTGGTGGACCGGGAATTCATTGCTGGAGGTTATAGTATTGCAGATATGGCCTGTTGGCCTTGGGCGCTCTCGCATGAGCGCCAAGGGCAGGATATAGATCAATTTCCCCACCTTAAACGTTGGTTAGAGGCCATACACGCTCGGCCCGCCGCTGCTAGGGGAGAGGCGTTAGGTGCAGAGCGCAGAAAGAGCATTACCGATGAAGACTCCCGCAAGGTGTTGTTTAATCAGACTGCGCGCTAAACGCTAGCGTGCTGTCATTTCGAGCCCAACTGACAACTCTTAGCTTATTGCACCCTCTAAACGCAGCAGGAACACCTTAGTTTCAACCCCACCTCCAAACCCTGTTAGGCTACCATCTGCACCCACCACACGGTGGCAAGGAATAATCAATGGAATCGGGTTGCGACCATTGGCCGCACCTACAGCGCGCATGGCTTTAGGGCGATCAATGGCCTGAGCAATGTCTTTGTAACTTCGCATCTGGCCAAACGGAATATCTTGCAACGCACCTAACACCTGCATTTGAAATGCCGTACCTTGTGGTGCCAAGGCTAAATTAAACTGCTTAAGCTGGCCAGCAAAATAATCATCTATCTGGTGACGAGCCTGCTTAAATGCAGCTCGGTGCAAGTACCAATCATGGGCAGGCTGCATGGCCATTTTGCCCGTTGGAAAACTCAAATAATGCAATACCTCACCGTCACCAGCCAATAATAACTGACCTACTGGGGAGTCCATATAAGTGTATTCTAGTTGCACGCGCGCCTCCTTTTTATTAGTCATTGGCCAGTTGCCACAAGTGCAGTGTGGCATAAGCTCGCCATGGTCGCCATGCCTCAGACCTAATACTCAACTGCTGAGCCGTTAGTCGCTCACCCGGCACTAACATTTTTTGCAATACCAAGTCTTGCATAGGCATGATATCAGGTTCATGCATGGCCCTTAATGCCACATAAGATGCCGTCCACGGGCCTATACCTTTAATATTTTGTAACTCATGCATTAGCTCTGCCGAACTCATAAGGTCAAAATCTATGACTCCCGACGCATGGGCCTGACATAGATTCAAAATAGCTTGAGCGCGGGCTCTGGGCATCGCCAAATGCTCTAATTCAAGCTCAGCGGCGAGCTTTTTAGAACTCGGAAACGCATAACTAACACCTGCACCAAGATCACATTCGACACCATAACGTTCTACCAGTCGCCCCACAATAGTAATAGCGCCGGCTACCGATATTTGTTGCCCAACAATCGCTCTAATACAGGTTTCAAAGCCATCCCAACAGCCTGCAATGCGTAACCCAGGATGTTTAGTTAAGCTCCCCTTTAAACGTGGTTCTTGGCCCAACACATTGCTAATTTCAATAGGGTCTGCGTACAAATCAAACATATTACGCAGTTTTTCGGTGAGCGATAACAATTCACTCTCGGGCGCATGGCTAACACTGCAAATCAGCCGGTGGTTGGCTGTGTCTTGCCGTACGCGTAACAAACTGTATTGCTCACCCAAGCGAATACTGCGGCGATACTCGCCGTCCTCAATGACTTCTACGCCAGCAATGCGGCGGATTGATAAAAATGCTAGCACAGCCTCCCAATCATAAGGGGGCCTATAGCCTAACTGGAAATGTAGGCTAGTCGCAGACAGCTCACGAGTTTTTTGTTTTTTTGCGAAGTTGACTTGGCGTACAGCCATAAGTTTCGAGCAAATGGTCATTAAACCGCCGTTGGCTGGTATAGCCACTTAATTGGCGCACTCACCCATGGGCAGATTGGTTTCGTCCAGCAAGCGTTTGGCTTGATGTAAGCGGATAGACTGATGTACCGCCATTGGACTAACACCCATGTATTCAATGAATAGTCGGTGCAAGTGTCGTTCACCGACTCCTAGGCGGACACACAATTGGCTGACATTCTGAACTGGATTTTGGTACCACAGACGAACTGCTCTACCAACACTGGTGCCTGCACCCTGCCAAGCAAACGACCCGGGGGTTGATTCTGGTCTGCAGCGTAAACATGGGCGAAAACCTTGCGCTTGGGCCGCGGCGGCAAACGCATAAAAATCAATATTTTTAACTGACGGCAATTTGACCTTACATACATTGCGGCAATAGATGCCTGTGGTTTTAACGGCCACAAAAAATCGTCCATCAAAACGAGGGTCTCTGCTTTGCCTAGCCTGTTCACACAGTTGTAAGTCTAAAGAAGTTGCCATAGCGTCAGTTTAACCCCTATTTAGCGTGGAGGTTAGCCAAAATCAGACGTGATAATCTTATGCATTACCCAAAGCCAAGTCGGCTTCAATGTGCTGCAAATGAGCTAACATCAACTCCAGTGCGAGAGTTTGGTCTTGGCTTGTTATGGCATCAACTAAACGCTGGTGTTCACTGGGTGGGCAGTTAGTAAAACTATGTTGGCCATACATGCCGGTAATAAGGCTTGACTCTGTCACTAAGGTTTGCATAAACCCCGTGAGTAGCTGGTTGTCTTGAAAACTAGCGACTAATAAATGAAACTCGCCCGACAAGCGAATCAGTTCATGCCGATCATTATCCACAAATGCCTGCTGTTCTAGGGCCATGTGGGTATTAAGCCGGGTGATGTCGGTTGCGCGCCTTTGTGCCACTACATTGTTAATAATAATGGATTCAATGGCCCTTCTGGTCTCGAACAATATCTTGGCTTGTTGCAGCGTGGGCTGCCGAATGCGTGCGCCTTTATTGGCTTGCAACTCAACAACGCCTCTATTGGCAAGGGTTAACAGGGCCCGCCGAACGTACATACGGCTGGTTCCAAAACGCTCACATAACGATTTTTCGCTAAGCCGTGTGCCGGGACCAATACGTTGTTCCATAACGTCATTAACCAAGGCCACAACAATGGCTTCATCAATGCTTGCTGCTTCCTTTACACCCATAGTATCCAGTTCCCTTTATTAAGAAACAAAGAAGGGCAACCTAAGCTGCCCCTTTTGTTGGTTCAATAATGATTAATCTTCTTCAGACTGACCCATTATTGCACTGAGGATGATCACCGTAAGGCCACCCGTAGTAATAGCAGAACTAAAGATGCTCTGAATAAGTTTACCCGACGTACCGCCAACGTTGTTACTAAGCGCAGAAACAATTTCTGGTACTAATAACACACCAAGACCCATGCCAAAAGACACAGCAAGAATCAACATATTACGACGATTCATGTTTACGGTAGAAAGGATCTTAATACCCGCAATAGCCACTGTACTAAACATAATGATGGTAGCACCACCCAGTACAGAGTTAGGCATAGCCCGCAACAAAGAACCAATGTGCGGGAACAAGCCCATAACCACTAAGATAATACCAACCCACACGCCTACATGACGGCTAGCAATACCCGTTAATTGGATTACACCGTTGTTTTGGCTAAAGGTTGTATTAGGGAATGTGTTAAACACTGCAGCAATGGCAGAATTTACACCATCACCCAAGACACCGTTCTTAATGCGATTAATGTAGCCATCACCCTTTACTTCTTGCTTAGAGATCATGCAGTTTGCAGTGATATCACCAGAAGACTCAATGGCAGTAATGACATAAATCAACGCCACTGGAATGAAGGCAATAAAGTCAAAATCAAAACCATACTTAAATGGCATAGGAATGCTGATTGCGCTTTCTACGGCAAATACGGCACCCGTGTTGACCTTACCCATCATCAAAGCCACAACAAAACCGATGGCTAAACCAATCACAATGGAGGACAAACGCAGCCACTGGTTGCTAGAGCGGTTAAGTATGATAATAGAAATCATCACCAAGAAGCCTAGGAACAAGTTAGACATCGAACCCCAAAATTCAGGTTTGTTGTCCATCAACCACTTACCACCGGCTAGGTCGATCATGCCCACTTTAACTAGGCTCACACCGATGATAGTAATGACCGTACCTGTGACTAGAGGCGTAATCACTTTACGTAACTGAGGTAACACTTGGCTTAAACCAATTTCGATGAAGGCACCTAAGAAACAAACACCCATAATCATGGCTAATATTTCATCTGGGCCGCCGCCTTGAGCTTTGGCAATAAAACCTGCAGCCAGTACCGAACTTAAGAATGCAAAACTAGTGCCCTGCACACAAATCATACCGGCACCAATGTTCATTGGTTTTTTGGCCTGAATAATCGTACCCACACCAGACACCATAAGCGCCATACTAATAAGGTAAGGAATTTCTGACCCGAGGCCCAAAACACCACCTATAATTAGCGTTGGGGTAATAATACCCACAAAGCTGGCTAATACATGCTGTAATGCTGCGAAGAATTTTTCACCCATCGGTGGATTGTCATCTAATTCATAGATCAATTCTGAATCTTGAGACTCTGTTGCGCTCATAAGAATACTCCTAGTTAATTATTATATTTATACAACAAGGCAACCCAGTCTAACCCCCCCCCGGGATTGTTAACAATATATTGTCACCTTTTTAGGCTAAAGTACAGCTAGGGTTCCCAAATGCCTGCATAGGGCCCTATGCAAGGATCAAGGTTATAATGGAGTACAACAACTGACGGCTTTAGATTACGAGAAGTCGTCTTCTAAGACAATATCACCTTCACAGATGCCTAACTCAACTGCTTCATCACGAGCTTTAGCATTAGCTGTTGCAATGATCGACTGAGATTTAGTCTGATACTTCAATACGATACCGAGCACAGGGCTTGTTAACTCTTCAATCAATGCTAACTCAGCCGCGTCGGTAGTGTAGTAAAAACCTAGGGAAGGAATCGCATCTACAACTGCCTGTGCTGAAGCATCCATATCGTATTGGTTAAGTGTGATACCTAAGGTAGCAGCGAGCTTAAATGCAGCAGAGCGGTTGTTAGGATCCATCAACACCTTGATTGCAAGCGCCTTATACTCAGCATTCTGTGCAGCATTGATCTCAGCCATCTCTAGGGTAGTGTCAGAATTGTCGAAAATAAAGTCGTCACACGCGACCACCTTGTGAATGGTAGCGAAAGCGTTGAAAGACAAAGTGAGTGCGATTACAGGGATAAGCGTTTTCAAAGTAGTATTCCTTGTAGTTAAGTCGAGTCAACCCTATAAATAAGGCTGTGCATCTGCCTTAGTTAGACCTGATCAGACAATCGTTCATCAAAAACAATCATAAAGTGGTTTAGCACAGAACACCAGTTACGAGACCGCAGCGCCCGCCTTTTAAGGTGTGCTATCTGGGAAGTTATATTCCCCATTGGTGCGTCAATCATTTCGTTACCAGCCATGATTCAGCCAAGAGTTCCTGTATTTGAGAATTTTCCATCTGAAGGTTTGATTAAATAACCGGTATTAGAGGCTTGTTGACACACCCCCTAACAGTTTAAAATTAGCGCCATATAGTCTTAGGAGAGACCCCAATGTTTAGTGGTTCATACGTCGCTTTAGTTACCCCTTTTTCAAACGGCAAATTAGACGAGGCGGCCCTGCGCCGCATCGTTAACTGGCAGCTTGAGAAAAGCACCCATGGACTTGTGCCTGTGGGAACCACAGGTGAATCTCCTACTTTGTCTGAAGCAGAACACAAACGGGTTGTAGAAATCGTAGTGGAAGAAGCTAACGGCCGTGTGCCGGTGATTGCTGGCGCTGGCTCTAACAACCCTGTTGAAGCCTTGGCCTATGCACGCCACGCTAAAGATTTAGGCGCGGATGCTATTTTGTGTGTGGCTGGCTATTACAACCGCCCCAACCAAGATGGTCTTTATGCTCACTTTGAGTATATTACCCAAGGTGTAGACATCCCCATGGTGATTTACAACATCCCGCCACGAGCCATTGTGGATATTGAGCCAGAAACCATGGCAAAACTTGCCGCTTTACCTAATGTGGTAGGCGTTAAAGACGCGACCGGTGACATTGCCCGTATTAGTTTGGAACGTATGGCCTTAGGCGATGACTTTGCCTATTTGTCGGGTGAAGACATGACCGCCGTAGCCTATAACGTTTCCGGTGGCGACGGCTGTATTTCGGTCACCGCCAACGTCGCCCCGAGCCGTTGTTCAGCCATGCAAACAGCCTGCCTAAACGGCGACTATAAAGAAGCCATGCGTATTCATGACGAGTTGGCGCCCTTACATGCAGTTATGTTCTCTGAGCCCAGCCCAGCAGGCGTTAAATACGCGGCGTCTTTATTGGGTTTGTGTAGTGAAGAGACCCGCTTGCCTGTAATGCCCTTGAGTGCAGCCAGTAAAGCCGCGATAAAAAAGCTAGAGCATTTGTTGGGATAGATCCTGACCTGCGTCAGGATGACGCAGTGTCTCATTTCGGCGCAGGCCGGAATCTAGCGAATCAGACCATAATCCTGATTCAACACGTCAATAATCTCTTCTTTAGGCTGCTGACTCACCACGAGTTTGCGGCCGATGATTTTTTCTGCAATACCAATGTAAGTGTCCGATATATCTTGCATGGCCTCTAACGGCAACGCGTTATCACGCGCTAGCGCTGTACGCTCGTCCATGCGCTGTTTATTCAGCAAAACATCGGCATCATCAAAATGGTTTAATAAAAACTGTCTAAAGCCTTCTTTAGAGTTTTCTACCACCTTACCATCGCGTAAGGCTGCACCATCCCAAATACGAGATGAATCTGGCGTACCTACTTCGTCCATATAAATAAGTTTTTCTTGACCTTGGGCATCGGTTACATAACCAAATTCAAACTTAGTATCCACAAATACTTGGTCTTGAGCCGCTAAGTCTTTGCTAATCACAGCAAAACCTTCACGTAATAAGGTTTCGTACTGATTAATGTCCGCAGGCGCGGCAAAATTAAAGGCTTTGTAATTAGCCGCTAAGTCTGCCCGGGTAATGTTAACGTCGTCTGCCTCGGGCACATTTGGGATGCCTTTAAGAATACCTTTAGTGGAAGGCGTAATCAGCAACTCAGGTAAACACTGGTCTTGCTGCAACGCTTCTGGCAAAGTGATGCCACAAAATTCGCGCTCACCGTTAGCGTACGCACGCCACATGGAGCCAGTAATGTATTGGCGGGCAATGGCTTCTACCATCACTGGTTTGGCTTTTTGTACAATCCATACTAACGGATGGGGGGTATCTACAATGTGGCTGTCGGCCAAGCCATGTTCACGAAAACGCGCAAACCAATGGTTAGCTACCGCGTTAAGCGCAGCGCCCTTACCCTGCACCCCTTGCAAGCCGCCTTCACCGTGCCAAATACAGTCAAAGGCCGATATACGGTCACTAATTACCATAATAGCTAGAGGGGCATCCGGAGCAACGTTATAACCTTTATCTGCAATAAGCCGAGCACTTTGTTTAGCACTGAGCCAATAAACACTGCGCACCTTGCCACTGTGCACCGGTAAGTCGATGGCAATAGGAAGATCATCATTAACAGCAAGTACGTTGTAAGCAGAGCACATATAAAGGGGTTTCAAGAACAAAATGGAGGCTTATTTTACCTAAAATAACGCCATCACGCAGCCTTTAGTGTTTGATCAGCGACATTTTTTCAATCAACGCCATCACAGTTTCAATGGCTTCACGGTTAGCCACCTGATGCAGCCCCGCCAAATACCAATTAATGCTTAACCCTTCTGCACCAATGGGGCGGGTAATAAGATCATATTGTTGAGCATGGGCCAAGGCCGTCCACGCCGGTAAAATAGTAACCCCCTTCGACGCGCCCACCAAAGCAAGTACCGCCTCGGTTACCCCTGCACTAATAACTTGGCTAGGCAATAAATGATGGCGCCTAAACACCAAGTCGTACTCACGGCCTTGTTCTGGGTTAGTGTGGTAGGCGATATAGGGATAGTGTGCAAACATGGCCGGGATTAAATAATCATACTGCGCCAAGGGGTGGTCCTTAGCCATCATCGCCAGCAACGGATCATGACCAAGATGACAGTTATTAAAATCGGTAGCTGGGGTGGAGCCAGACACCAAAGCAATGTCTATGGTGTGCTGCCTAAGAGCTGTTTCTGGGTTTAAACCCACGTCTGCCGCTATTTCTAGGCTAATATGAGGGCATTCTTGCGCCAATCGTTGATATAAGCTGGGCAGCCAATGATGCGATGCATAGGCCTCTAACCCCAAACGGACTCGTGCTGTCACTCCACCGCTCATATACGCAACGTCTTGCTCAGTACGTTCTAGTTCGGCCAGTACACTTCGTGCAGCAAACTGCACCCGCAAGCCTGCTGGCGTAGCTGTTAATTTTTTGTTTTGACGGCTATACAAAGGGGTATCCAATAACCGCTCAGCCTCTCTAATACGATGGCTTAGTGCCGACTGGCTCACCTGCAAGGCCACAGCCGCAGCCGACACACTGCCCGCCACCTCTAGGGCCCGAATCATTTGCAACTGCCTAATACTTAGTTTAATCGCCATATGTATGCATTTATTTCATAATTACAGCCTAAATTATGACATTTACATCACACCCAACTCAACATAAACTTTATCAATACCTACACCTCTAACTCTATTGGAGCCCTAAATGGCCTATTCCTGCCCCTACTCTTCCGGCACCGTCGATGCAGTTGACGTCAGTGATGAAAATATTCATTGGCAACAAGACATGAGCTATGGCGAATACCTTGGCCTAGAAAACTTATTACAACAACAGAACCCTCGTAGTGACGAACACGATGAAATGTTGTTTATCGTCATTCACCAAGCCTCCGAACTATGGATGAAACTGTGTTTACACGAAGCCCATGCCGCAGCCCAACTGATTGCCAAAGATCAGCTGCGCCCTGCGTTTAAAATGCTCACCCGCGTGGCCCGCATTCAGCAACAAATGGTCAATGCGTGGGAAGTGCTGGTAACCATGACCCCTGCCGACTACGCCAGCTTTCGTGATAGCTTGGGCCAAAGTTCTGGTTTTCAGTCATTTCAATATCGTGAGCTGGAGTTTTTGTTGGGTAACAAAAATGCCACCTTAGTTGAAGCCCACAAAAGCCATGAGCAACACTACGCGCATTTACAAAGCGTGTTAAATACCCCTAGCCTTTACGATGTATGCCTCCAATTGCTACAGCAACGTGGCTTTGACATTTCCACCAGCCACACCCAACGTGACTGGCAACAGCCGTATACAGCAAACGAACAAGTACAGTCCGCTTGGAAAAAGGTCTACCAAGACACCGACACCTACTGGGATTTGTATGAATTGGCAGAGAAGCTTGTGGATCTTGAGTATCACTTTCAACAGTGGCGCTTTAACCATATGAAAACCGTAGAACGCATTATTGGCCATAAACACGGCACAGGCGGCACGTCGGGTGTGGACTACCTACAAAAAGCCCTCTCTCTACAGTTTTTTCCAGAACTTTGGTCCGTAAGAACAGCCCTTTAGAGACACAAAAACCATGACCAAGCTAACCCGATCCGACCTTGAAACACTTGACCAAAACGACAGCCTCGCTCCTCTACGAGATCAGTTTAGTTTGGCACAAGGCCTGATTTACCTCGATGGTAATTCCTTGGGCGTACTCCCCAAGGCCACGGCAGCACATGTGCAAGAAGTAATTACTCAGCAATGGGGTAAAGACCTCATCCGTAGCTGGAACTGCAACCAGTGGATGCAAAAGCCTGCGCAACTCGGTGACAAAATCGGTCAATTAATTGGCGCCGAAGTCGGCCAAGTATTATCCTGCGACACCACTTCTATCAATATATTCAAGCTCGCCGCCGCCGCCGTAAAGATGCGCCCCGGCCGCAGCAAACTCATTACCGAAACGGGTAACTTTGCCACCGACCTATACCTATTACAAGGTTTAGCCAAGTTACTGGGCGACCAAGTTCAAGTAGTGGCTTTACCGCGCGAGCAAGTGTTAGACGCCATTGACGATGACACCGCGTTAGTACTGCTTACCCACGTGCACTTTAAAACCGGTGCCATGTGGGATATGCCCGCTGTCACACAACAGGTGCAGCAACACGGTGCTTTAATGATGTGGGACTTGTGCCATTCGGTCGGTGCAATGCCAATTCACTTGGATACAGCAAATGCTGACCTAGCTGTAGGATGTACCTATAAATACCTCAACGGCGGCCCAGGTTCCCCTGCCTTTGTATATGTAGCCAAGCGTCTCCAACATGAGTTCGAACAACCTTTAACCGGCTGGCTAGGTCATGCTAAACCGTTTGATTTTAACGACGAGTACCAAGGTGCTAACGGCATACAACAGGCCATGTGTGGTACGCCGCCTGTATTAGCCAATGCCGCTTTGGAAGTTGCATTAGTCGTAATGCTACAGGCCGATTTAAACCAAGTAAGGCAAAAGTCCAGCCACATGGGCGACTTATTTATTCAGCTGGTGCTGCAACGTTGCCCTTGGTTTGAAATAGGCTCTCCGGTAGATAAAGCCATACGTGGAAGCCAAGTATCACTGGTTCACGATCAAGGTTATGCCATTATTCAGGCGCTTATCGAGCGCAATATCATTGGCGACTTTAGAGCACCCGACCACCTTCGTTTTGGGTTTACCCCGCTGTATTTACGCTATGTAGATCTTTGGGATACAGTGGATGCCTTGGTCGACATTATGACCCATGACCTATGGAACCAACCGCAATTTCTAGCAAAGCAGGCTGTCACCTAGCCTTCACTTCTTTACGAGGACATAAGCGACAACCCATAGACCTCGGATTTGGATTGCCACGCTTCGCTCGCAATGACTCAGCTTGTCTTTAAATGTATTTAAAAAGTTATAAATCAGGTGTACTATCTATTTAAACAAGATATCTTATACATGTTTATTAGATATTACATTTTAAGACATAATGCCTTATGCCAGAGCTAACAACCTACCAAACCCACCTGAACCAACATCCGTTGGTTTGGGACACGCAACAGCTACAAGAGCACCTATTGCAGCAAGGGTTAGCAGACAACCGCAGAGCGGTAGATCGCTGGCTAGAAAAAACCAACCTCCTACCTAACGTATTAGACACTAACCAGCTGCGTGACGAAACGGGCAGCAAACTCAAACCGCAAGTATTAGATCACCTGCTCACCCAAGCCAAAAAACGCCGTCACAGCGTGTTGATTTTGCAGCTCTTCACCACCACAGACGGTCACCATGGTTTACTTGCCAATGATGCACGCCAAGGCCGCCGCTGGTTGTGGAACGACACCCAATACACAACAAGCAGCTTGCTAGAAGCACTTAAGGCACTAACGCTACACTGCGGCAAAGACACGTTATTTTTGCCCCATCACAGTGCCACAGCCATTAGCCGCCAACTTCAACGTGAGCACACCGCCACCGACCTTAATACCCCATGTGGCCAAGCCAGCTTAGGTTTAACGGCCTACCCAAGCCAATTGTTTATCAAACCAGCGACTCATAAGAAACCGGCTAGCCATCAACACCAACTGACTCACCTCGATCGCTTAGAAGCCGAAAGCATTCACATACTGCGTGAAGTCATGACCACCGCCGAAAAACCAGTCATGATGTACTCCGTAGGTAAAGACAGTGCCGTGATGTTACATCTGGCGCGTAAAGCTTTTTACCCTAGCTCACCGCCGTTTCCATTGTTACATGTAGACACTCGCTGGAAGTTTCAAGAAATGTATCAGTTCCGTGACTATATGGCTAAAGAGGCCGGTATGGAGCTGATCGTACATACCAACCCAGAAGGTATTGAGCGCGACATTAGCCCCCTAGAACACGGCAGCGCCTTGCATACCGACATAATGAAAACCGAAGGCCTAAAACAAGCCCTCGACAAATACGGTTTTGATGCAGCCTTTGGCGGTGCACGCCGCGACGAAGAAAAAAGCCGCGCTAAAGAACGGGTTTTTTCGTTCCGTACCAAAAGTCATCACTGGGACCCAAAAAACCAACGCCCTGAATTGTGGAACCTGTACAACGGCCATAAACAACCCAAACAGAGTATTCGTGTGTTCCCTATATCTAACTGGACTGAGCTGGATATTTGGCAGTATATCTACCGAGAAAGCATCCCTATTGTGCCACTGTATTTTTCCCAACCACGGCCAGTCATTGAACGGGACGGCATGCTCATGATGGTAGACGACGAGCGCTTAAAGCTGATGCCTAACGAGTCTGTGGCCATTAAAGACATACGTTTTAGAACCTTAGGCTGTTATCCATTAACGGGTGCTATCGAGTCACAAGCCAACTCCTTGGAAAAGATTATTCTAGAACTATTACAAGCGCGCACTAGCGAGCGCCAAGGTCGAGCTATAGACAGCGACAGTGCAGCCTCTATGGAAAAGAAAAAGCGGGAGGGGTATTTCTAATGCCTAATGCAAACCAGCCTATCACTCATATCGACCAGTTTTTGCAACAACAAAATGACTTAGACCTGTTACGGTTTATCACTTGTGGCAGCGTAGATGATGGCAAATCCACCCTCATAGGCCGCCTCTTGTTTGAGGCCAAATGTATTTTTGATGACCAAGTGTCATCGCTACGACACGAGTCGGCCACCTACGGCACCCAAGGCGGCGACATAGACTATGCCTTGCTGGTAGACGGCCTAGCTGCCGAACGCGAACAAGGCATAACCATCGACGTAGCCTATCGTTTTTTTAATACCGACAAACGTAAATTTATTGTTGCCGATACCCCAGGGCACGAACAATACACCCGCAACATGGTCACCGGCGCTTCTAACACAGACCTTGCCGTGATCTTAATTGATGCCCGTAAAGGCGTCTTAGAGCAAACTAAGCGCCACGCGTTTATCTGCTCCTTGTTAGGCATTAAACAGGTGATGTTAGCCGTTAACAAGATGGACCTAGTGGACTATAAACAGGACACGTTTGTTGCCATCGAACAAGAATTTGATGAATTTGCCAAACAACTTAAGTTTGAAAAAATCACCTCCATTCCGACGTCAGCCTTAAAAGGCGACAACATTATTGCCCGCTCTAGCCACATGCCATGGTTTAAAGGCCCCACCCTAATGGCATTTTTAGAAACCGTGTCTACCGCCAAAAGTTTGGAACAACACGCCTTTCGGATGCCCGTGCAATGGGTTAACCGCCCCCACCTTGATTTTAGAGGGTTTTCGGGCACCATCGCGGCTGGTGTGATTGTGTCTGGGGATGAAATCCGTATTTTACCCGCAGGCTCCATTGCCAAGGTAAAAGACATTGTTTTATTTGATCAACACTTGCCAAAAGCCCGCGCCAGTCAAGCCGTAACAATTACCTTAGATAGAGAAGTAGATGCATCTCGGGGTGACATGCTCGTTGCCGCCCAAGACCCTTGCCAAGTGTCTGACCAGTTTGAAGTAGAACTGGTATGGATGAACCAAGAACAAGGCTTTACCGGTCGATCTTACGGTCTACAAATTGGCACTAACTGGGTTAATGCTCAAATCACTGACATTAAGCACACCATCAACGTCAATACGTTGGAGCAAAACGCTGCTCGGTCCCTCGGGTTAAACGACATTGCTGTAGTAAAGCTAAGCCTCGACAAAGCCGTTGCGTATGAAGCCTTTACTGACTGCCAGCCCTTAGGCAGCCTTATATTAGTAGACCGCTTTAGCAATGCCACCGTCGCCGCAGGTATGATCACCCATGCCTTACGACGCTCCAGCAATGTACACAAACAAGACCTTACGGTAAGTAAAAGCGCGCGCAACCAGCTCAACAGCCACAGCGGCAAAGTGTTATGGCTCACCGGCTTAAGCGGCTCCGGTAAATCTACCATTGCCAACCTACTAGAGCAAAAGCTTCACCAACAAGGCATCCGTACCTACTTATTAGACGGCGACAACGTGCGTCATGGTCTTAACAAAGACCTTGGTTTTACCGAAGCCGACCGAGTAGAGAACATTCGCCGCATTACCGAAGTCGCCCACCTAATGGTGGATGCCGGGTTAGTGGTGATTACCGCCTTTATCTCGCCCTTTAGGGCCGAGCGAGACGCAGCCAAGGTACGTTTTGAAGATGGCGAGTTTGTAGAAATATTCGTTAACACCCCTCTAGAAGTGGCCGAACAAAGAGACCCAAAAGGCTTATACAAAAAGGCCAGAAAGGGAGAAATACCCAATTTCACCGGCATCAACAGCCCCTACGAACCACCCATTAATGCAGACTTTGAAGTGGATACCAGTATTCTTAGCGCCGAGCATATAGCCGAACAATTAATGCAGCAAGTGATTGCAGATTTGAGATTTACGGGATAATCATGTTACAAGCACAAAAAATAGTCACCAATAGCACGCTGCTTGCCGAGCTGGTGCAGCTCACCAATGACGCGGGCGATGCCATTTTAGAAATTTATCATAGTGATGATTTTGGCATTGGAAGCAAAGCCGACGCATCCCCCGTAACGGCGGCAGACCTAGCTGCCCATCATTTTCTTATGGCCGGACTCAAACGCCTTACGCCACACATTCCGGTGGTGTCTGAAGAAGATGCAGATTCATTAAAAATCCCCCACTACAATGCTTGTTACTGGTTGATAGACCCACTGGACGGCACCAAAGAATTCATCAGCAAAAATGGCGAATTCACCGTTAACTTAGCTTTAATAGAAGAACATAAAACAAGCTTTGGTTTGGTCGGTGTCCCTGTGGCTAATACAGTGTACTGGGGCGGCAACACGCTGGGGGCCTTTAAGCAATTACAAAGCGATCCTAGCCCAGCCAGCCCTATTAAGTGCATAGCCGCTCAAAACCCAATACGCGTTCTAGCCAGCAAAAGCCACCTTAATGATGCCACCAAAAACCTTATTGGCACACTAGGTCCGGTGACGCTAGTACAAGCAGGCAGCTCGCTCAAGTTCATTCGTATTGCCGAAGGCTTAGCCGACTATTATCCCCGCCTAGCCCCCACCTGTGAATGGGACACTGCAGCCGCTCAAGCCGTGTTAGAAGGCGCTGGAGGCAGCGTAAAACAGGTTTCTGGAGAAACCATGATGTACGGCAAATCAGATATACTTAATCCTTTCTTTGTGGCCAGCGGAAAACTCGGCGCCTAACATGCTTTGAACCCGGGTAAATTTACGTTATTGAGAGCCCAACAACCTTTCTAAAATGGTATTAGATGCCGGTGCATCAATAGCACTCATATCAGTAAGTATGTAGCGCTCTAGAATTCGCTGTTTTAGACCCGAAAGAGAACATAGATTAGGAATAGTCTATAATCTCGCGAATTCAATGTATTATTAAGGTTTTTCTATTATTTTTATTTTTCAGGGCGCTAATAACTAATTAAATCTCAACTTGATAGATGTCATCCACATCGGCCAAGCCTGTGCGAGTGACATCGAGGTTATTAATGACGCCATCATTCAAGCCGTAGATCCAGCCATGAATTTGGAGGGGCTGATCTTTCTGCCACGCTGTTTGGACAATTTTGCTATGGGCTATGTTTGCCACTTGTTCAACCACATTAATTTCGCACATACGACTGAGGCACTCGTGTTCAGTTTTATACTCTTTTAATTCTTCTTGATGGCGCAAAAAAATGTCTTTAATGGATCTTAACCAATAGTCACTGATACCGGCATTGGTATTCTCCATTGCCACCTTTATACCACCGCAGCCGTAGTGGCCGCAAACGATAATATGTTCGACTTTGAGCACATCCACGGCGTATTGAATCACCGACTGACAATTAAAGTCGACATGCTTCACTAAATTGGCTACATTGCGATGCACAAACAGCTCGCCCGGCAATAGGCCAACAATTTCATTGGCCGGAACACGACTGTCAGAACAGCCGATCCAAAGGTACTTTGGGGCTTGCTGCTTCGCTAAGGTTGCGAACAACCCGGGTTGTTCATGAGCAACTTTGGCTGCCCATTGCTGATTCATGGCCAACAAGCTTTCGATTGACATGCTGTACTCTCGTGAGGGATTAGTTTTTATGTAGGCGGCAGTCTAACAATTTGAAAAAAAAATATCAAAATCAATGAGTCAAACTACAATGAACAGTATAGACCAACAAAAACAATTACAACGCAAAGAGGCAAAAAAGCGCCGGGCCCAGGCCTTCCAATGCCAAACTAATGCAGGCCAAAAGGCCTGTGATATTTGGTGTAGCCAAGTAGATTTGGCGCCTAATCAAATCATTTCCATATACTGGCCATTGGGCGATGAGTTAGATCCATTGCCTCTGCTCCGCCAACTCCACGCTTCAGGCCATGCCATGGTATTACCAGTGATGCTGGGGGCAGGTAAACCCTTAGTGTTCAAGCGCTGGCAGCCGGGTGATCAGCTTCAAGACGCTGGTTTTGGCACCAAAGAGCCCTTAGATGATCAACCGCAACTAGATCCAGATGTGATATTGGCGCCCTTATTGGCCTTTGATCAACAGGGCTACCGTTTAGGTTACGGCGGTGGTTTTTACGATCGCACCCTAGGCCAATTAAGGCAGCACAAGCAGGTGAAGGTGTTCGGCCTAGCGTTTGCGGAACAAGAAGTGGACCTTGTAGTTAGAGGTGAATACGACCAAGCCTTAGACGGCATGGTAACACCCACGGCTTTAACCAAGTTTTAATTCATGGGCTAGGATGAGCCTTAGCGCACCTGCGCATTCACGCTCATCCAACCCAGGCCTTCAAATTTGAATTCCAGCAGTACTTGTTGCTGGATTTGTAGAGGTTTCTGAAGCCCCATTAGCATGGCGTGCTTACCACCCGGGGCCAGTGCTAAGGTTTCACCCACGGCAATATGCCAGCCCTGTTCTGCAAAACGCATTTTCATCACTCCATCGACCATCTTCATAGCGTGTAACTCTGCCACTTTGCTCACCGGCGTCCTAACGTCGATCAAGACTACAGATTGATCACTAAGGTTAGTTATTTCAACAAAACCTGCGGTCATCATCATGCCTGGCATGGGCTTTTTAACCCACGCGTTAGCCAAACTTAGCTTTGTTTCTACGGAGTCTCCAGCATTAGCATTTACAGCAACTACTAGCAACAGCAAGGCCACTAGCTGAGACTTGATACGCGTCGCTAAACTTTTTACAAAACAGGTGGATAATTTCAACACTTTACTCCATTAATATATTCTTTGGGGCTGGAAATGCAGCGCAAACGGCAGCACAACAAGGTACTCAAAACGTTATGCACATAACCTGTGGATAACTCTGTTAACAATTATGGGAAAGGTGGCCCAAAGCCCATGAAATAGCAGCTACCAACAAACTGGTTAAAAAATAACCACCTTTTTAAACTACTTATTTATCATGGGTTTAGCAAAGTCAACGGCTAAATTTTAAATAATTCTCTTAACATTTTGCGACCTACCGCAACTTATAAACAATGTGTACAAGAGGAGCCATTCTTTTCAACAAGTTACGTATGTCAAGGCAAAAACAGCTAAAAACCAGCAATAAAAAAGTCTTTTTTCAACTTGCTACTATTGCACTTATCAAATCAAACACTTAGACCTTTCTAAGCTGATTGAGGGCCAATAAATTTTCGCTCACTTGCTGCACTATGGTTTGTCGTGCTTGGCGACTGGCCCAGGCCGTATGTGGCGTAACAATTAAATTAGCCTTGGATGTGTTCAATAATGGATGATCAACCGGTGGCGGCTCACTGGTTAACACATCAACCCCTGCGCCAGCAATTTGCTGCTCATCCAAAGCTCGTACTAGAGCCGCTTCATTAACGATACCGCCACGTGCACAATTAATCAATAACGCGTGGTTAGGCAAGGCACACAATTGTGGCCAATCGATTAAATTTTCAGTGTTGTCGGTGAGCGGGCAATGTAATGTCAAAATGTCTACTTGGGGTAACATATCGTGCAGGCTGTAGCGCCCCTCAGGCACTGCCTCACCTGCGCGAGCTGCAATCATTATGCTCATACCAAAGGCTTCTGCCAAACGCGCTACACCTTTGCCGAGCTCGCCGTAACCGACGATCCCTAAGGTCTTGCCTGCCAAACTTTCCACTGGAAAATCAAGCATGCAAAAATGACCACTTCGGCTCCAAGCGCCTTGCTCGATGGCAGCCCGGTATTCCAGCAACCGAGTGCTTAGGGCAAGCATTAACATCAAACAATGCTGAGCCACAGATTCTACCCCATAAGCCCGACAATTTTGTACACTTATGCCAAACTCTTCAGCCGCCACTAAGTCTACATTGTTAACCCCAGTGGCTGCCACTACAATGTGCTTAAGTTGAGGCAGCTGACTTAATATATGCCGATCCAACACCACCTTGTTGACAATAACAATGTGGGCACAGGCTAACCTATCCAGCACTTGTTCTGGTGTAGTGATAGCGTGACATTCGAGTTGCGTCACCGCGGCGTATAGCGGATCCAAACTGAGGTCATTAGGCCCTAGGCTATCTAGGTCCAGCAATACCGCGCGCATTAACAATAAACCTGAGCTACTTTAATGCGTCTAAGCCTTGTTGAATTTTCCAAAGTATCTCTTTTGCATACACCGTAGGCGCGACTTCACCGTCGCTGTTAAGCACTTGCAAGTAGGTACTTTTAAGGGTGGGTTCAAAATTGAGTTGATATTGACCCACGTAGGTGTACTCTCCTTGGTCGTTCAGGTCACCTTGATCCTCGTCCTCAAAGACGTAAATCACTTCGCCTGCTAACCATATTTTGTAGCCTTTTTTGTCGGCCAAATCGGTTACGGGGGCTGCTTGATCAGGGTTAGATGAGTAAACTGGCGCAACTGACGCATTAGCCACCTCTTCATCGCCTCCCAATAAAGCTAAATCGAGACTAATACCCTGCTTGCGTTCGCCGCCATGTAAGCCTTTAAACCAACCCCAAATGCCGGCTGATGATGATTGTTGTTGTTGTGTTACGGCTGTTACATGACTGGTATACGTAAAGTAGATTTTTTGTGGATTGAGGGCATGACTGCCCACATCAAAGCCAGACATTGCCTGAAGCACAATGTTGAGACTTTCTTCGGCGTCCATATCTAACTGAATCACGGGCTCACCAAACTGATCCTTACCCAATAACACTAGATCTTTGTGGCCCGTCGTTGATTGTGCTTTCTGTGCCACTTGGGCGGTACGACTTAAATAACGCAATAACTCAAAGGTAAGTTCCGATTCATTGGCCAAAGACTGTCCTGCAGCACCCCAATTGAGTTCTTGTGGCTGGGTAATCTGTAACTGACTCTGTTGTAAAAATGACAATACTAACTCAACACGGTCTTCGCCTTGTGGCAACAATTCAATCCTTACCCGACCATGAGCTATGTCATCATCAGCATCGGTTAAGCTGCGCACCCAACGGCTAATAAAATCATCGGCAACGGTGTCATCGGACAAAGAAAACCATTGGGTTTCTACGATTTTTTGAGAACTGGCGTGTTGTTGCACTATGGGAATTTGTTGGTTAGTCCAAAACTGCACGACTTGCTGCTTTACTTTGGCCACATTGCCAACAACACTGATACGTTTTTGTTGGCCATTATCAATGAGCCGAGCCGAGGCACTGCCGGTTTGTGCAAACACAAAGTCGGGCCTTGGCGCTGCGACAACACCCGCCACCGCTGCCGCAGTCCGACTGGGTACGCTTAGAAGATCTTGTTGAATGGCTGAAGCGTCTAAGTCTGCAGGCACCATTAAACGTGCAATCACCTTGGATTGCGCATAATCCAAACTTTTATCCCTTAGAATACTATCTTCAGAACCAGACATTAGAGGATTTGTTGAACACGCGCCAATCACCAAAGAGGCAACTACCATTGGAAAAACGCGCACAGTATCAAAGTGTTGTAGTTTCAAAATGACATCCAGTTGTTTTCTGTAGGGCAAAACCCGTATCATACCACTTTTATTTAGAGGCCTAA
>CBDUDU010000005.1:0-52949 GCA_965366045.1 uncultured Oceanospirillaceae bacterium | reverse complement strand
ATGTTGGTATTAGACGAGCCGACCAACGATTTGGATATTGAAACCTTGGAGTTGTTGGAAGAAATGTTAGCCAACTACCCAGGTACCGTACTTCTAGTGAGTCACGATCGCGCCTTTTTGGACCGGGTGGTGACCTCGTGCTTGGTATTTAATGGCCAAGGCGAGATTACCGATTCGATAGGCGGTTATTCAGATTGGGTCAGGCGTGGTGGCCAGTTACAAGCGCCTACCGCACAGGGGCACAATAAACCTACCGGCATGGCAGCGACCCCCGTTAAGGCGGCAGTAAAAGCCAAGCCAGCGAAAAAGTTGAGCTACAAAGTGCAGCGCGAGTTAGACCTGTTGCCCGGTCAGGTGGAAACTATGGAAGCTGAAATAGCCACACTGCAGGAAGAAATGGGTCAAGCCGACTTTTATACCCAAGATCAAGGGACGGTATGCGCCAAGCTTGCTCACATGGAGAGTTTGGAAACCGCATTAGAGCAGGCTATGGATCGATGGCTAGAAATCGAAGCTGACTAGATTCGAACCGCTAGCACATCGCAAGTAGCGCCATGTAAAATGCCGTTAGAGGTCGAGCCTAATAATAGGGCTAGGCCATGACGGCCATGGCTGCCCACAACAATGAGGTCGGTACTTAACTCATTAGCCACACGGTGAACTTCGGTTTCGATGTGACCTGAGGTGAGCAATTGAGACACTTCACTAAGCTGGTGCTGTTGGATAAAGTCGTTCATGCGCTGTTGCGCATGGTCTTGTAGCTGTTGTTGAATGGCCGACAGGTCCATAGGTACATCGCCCCCATAAGCATAGCTTAAGGGTTCGGTGACATGGATGAGTGTTATTTTGGCACCTGTTTTCTGGCCGATTTGGTACGCTTTTAAGGCGACTTTATGGGCTTCTTCGTTGAGATCAATGGCGACTAAAATGTTATTATAAATACTCATGTGGCAGTCCTCCAAGGGTGAGTCTTGCTTGAGTGTAACATATTCACATGTGTTGTTTAGGTTAGGTCAAAACAAGCCCAAATGGCCACATCAATAGATTAATTACAGGAATTTGGTACATGGATATTAAATGGCTTATTGTCGTGGTGGTGGTGTTATCACTGGTGGGTTCTGTGGCTTGGGTGATGCCAACGCCGCTGCAAAGAGCACAAGCTATAATACGCCAATTAGCCATGTCTAAAGGCCTACAAGTCAAAGTCAGTAAGCTGCAGGGCCCTAGAGAAGTAGGGGAAATTGCCCCTGAGAGTTACCTTGCCACCAGTTACGGTTTGCCCCGTGCAAAACCACAGCGCGGTGTAAGGCCTAATTTAGCGGCGAGCAAACAGGTGATCTGGGAAGTATTTAAAGCCGCGGGTTTAAAGACTCAAGGCCTGCCACAAGGTTGGTGTTGGAACCGTGGTGAAGGTGCGCTTAAAGCCCATCAACTAGAGCAATTAACCCTCTTGCTTGAGCAACTGCCTAGCGATGTGTACGCCCTTAGCGTTAACCCTATTACCGTGCAGGCCTACTGGTACGAACGCGCCACACCCGCTGAGTTGGACGAGCTAGAAGCCGTGCTAAAAGCACTTGTCGGTGATCTTTAGCCTATCCTTATGTGCCCGTGTTATGCGTGTTTTGGCGCTAGATAAAACTTTGGCGTTGTTTTGTGGCTCCTGAGTCATAGTTGACTTTGATGCTAGCTGGTTTAAAGTGCTAGCACAGTTTCAAACAAGTGTATGAATGCCACCATTGGATGGCTTCATACACCCGTTAAATCCACCCCAAGGAGTCCATGCATGATATATGCAGGTAACGCCATTCAGGTCGAGATGCACGACCAACAGTTAGCCAAACTCACCTTTGACCTCAAAGATCAATCCGTTAATAAGCTTAATGCGGCTACATTAGTCGAGTTAGAGCAGGCGATTACTGCGCTTAGTGCTGCTGATCAAGTTAAAGGTTTGATGCTCATTAGTGCTAAATCAGCGTTTATAGTGGGCGCCGACATTACCGAATTTTTGATGTTCTTCGGCACCTCAGAAGAAGTGTTAATAGAAGCTAACATGCGTGTAAACGCAACATTTAGTGCCTTAGAGGACTTGCCATTCCCAACCGTAAGTTTAATCAATGGCTTAGCCCTTGGTGGCGGTTTTGAAGTATGTTTGAGCACCGACTACCGCATTATGACGCCGGCTGCTAAAGTGGGTTTGCCTGAAGTTAAATTGGGTATTTTTCCTGGCTGGGGCGGGACTGTTCGTTTGCCTCGCGTGATCGGATTAGACAATGCGGTTGAATGGATTTGTGGTGCAGGAGAGAAGAAAGCCGAAGCAGCCCTTAAAGACGGCGCAGTGGATGCCATTGTAGCTAATGATCAATTGCTAGACGCAGGCGTACATTTGTTGAAGCAGTGTATTGCTGGCGATTTAGACTACCAAACCAAGCGCGCAACAAAAATTGCCAAGTTAGCCTTAGGCCCCATGGAACAAATGATGGCCTTTGAAACCTCCAAAGGGTTTGTGGCAGGCAAAGCAGGGCCTCATTATCCAAGCCCAATTACGGCCATTAAAACCATGCAAAAGCATGCTGGTATGAGCCGTGATAAAGCCTTAGCAGTAGAAGCTAAAGGTTTTGCAAAAATGGCCAAAACACCCGTCGCAGCTAATTTAGTGGGCATTTTCTTGGCTGATCAATACCTCAAGCGCACTGTTAAAGCCTTGGCGCCTAAAGCCGCTAAGGTGGATCAGGCCGCGGTGTTGGGCGCTGGCATTATGGGTGGTGGTATTGCTTACCAATCTGCCTTTAAAGGTGTGCCCATTGTCATGAAAGACATTGCTGAACCCGCCATTCAGTTGGGTTTGGATGAAGCCACCAGTATATTAGAAAAGCGTGTGAGCCGTGGCCGCATGAAGCCAACACAAATGGCGAAAGTACTGAATAATATTCGACCCACGCTGAATTACGCCGATGTCGCCAATGTTGATTTGGTGGTAGAAGCTGTAGTTGAAAACCCCAAGATTAAAGGTGTCGTTTTGGCCGAAGTTGAAGGCCAAGTGAAAGATAGTGCGGTGATTACCTCAAACACCTCCACTATTTCCATTGATCTGTTGGCGACCAGCCTCAAGGACCCGAGCCGTTTCTGTGGCATGCACTTCTTTAACCCCGTACATAAAATGCCGTTGGTGGAAGTGATCCGCGGCAAGCACACCAGCGAAGTAACCATTGCCACTACCGTGGCTTATGCTAATGCGATCGGCAAAAAGCCAGTGGTAGTGAACGACTGCCCAGGTTTCTTTGTTAACCGCGTATTGTTTCCTTATTTTGGTGGTTTTGGCATTTTGCTAGAGCAAGGCCAAGATTTCCGTCGTGTTGATAAGGTCATGGAACGTTTTGGCTGGCCTATGGGACCGGCATACTTGCTGGATGTGGTTGGTTTGGATACGGCCCACCATGCGCAAGCGGTGATGGCAGAAGGTTTTCCAGAGCGTATGGCAGGCCAGGGCGAAGCTGCAGTTGACTTAATGCATAGCGAAAAACGCTTTGGGCAAAAGAATAAGCGTGGTTTTTACGCGTACGAAAAGGATAAAAAAGGCCGCTTGAAAAAACAAGTGGACGAAACCATCGTGGCTAAATTGGCGGCACTTTGTGCTAATCCTGTTGAACTGTCGGATGAAGAGATTATTGATTATTTGATGATTCCACTGTGTTTGGAAGTGGCCCGTTGTATTGAAGAAAATATCGTAGCCAGCCCAGCCGAAGCAGATTTGGCCTTGGTCTACGGCATTGGTTTCCCACCATTTTTAGGTGGCGCCTTAAAGTATATGGATAGCCTTGGTTTACAGAATGTGTGCGACAAAGCCGATGCCTTAGTTGGCATTAGTCCACTGTACCAAGTGCCCGCGCAAATGCGCGCTATGGCCGCCCAAGGCGAAACTTTCTACGGCAAGCTACAACCAGCCAACTAATTCGGAGATTAACATGCAATTAAACGCTAATGATATTGTCGTCGTAGACGGCGCCCGTTCTGCCATGGGTCGCTCCAGAGGCGGCGCGTTTAGAAACGTACGTGCAGAGAACCTTTCTGCAGCAGTGATTGACGGCCTATTTGCCCGCAATCCAGAACTTAAACCCAACCAAGTTGAAGATGTTATTTGGGGGTGTGTTAACCAAACCCTAGAGCAAGGTATGAACGTTGCTCGCAACGCCTCGTTACTGAGTGTGATCCCACACACGGTGGCCGCACAAACGGTTAACCGTTTATGTGGCTCATCCATGGCTGCTATCCACACCGCTGCGCAAGCGATTGCCACTGATAATGGCGACTTCTTTGTCGTAGGTGGTGTTGAGCACATGGGTCATGTGGCAATGACCCACGGCATTGATATTAACCCCGCCGGTAGCAAACATGCCGCCAAAGCTTCAATGATGATGGGTTTGACGGCAGAGTTGTTGGGCAAAATGCATGGTATTAGCCGGGAAATGCAGGACGAATTTGCTGTGCGTTCTCACCGCTTGGCCCATGCTGCAGCTGAAAATGGTGATTTTGAGCGTGAAATTATTGCCATTGAAGCCCACGATGATCAAGGTAGGTTAATCAAGTTAAGTCGTGACGAAGTGATTCGCCCAGAAACTAATTTGGCATCATTAGCTGCCCTGCGGCCGGTATTTGATCCTAAAAATGGCACGGTGACTGCGGCCACATCGTCGGCGATCTCTGACGGTGCTTCAGCCATGTTGTTAATGTCCGGTGCTAAGGCCATGGAATTAGGTCTTAAGCCTTTGGCGCGTATTAAAGCGATGGCGGTGGCGGGTTGTGATCCGTCGATCATGGGTTACGGCCCTGTACCTGCTACTAAGAAGGCCCTCAAACGTGCCGGTTTAAGCATTGATGATATTGGTGTGGTTGAGCTCAATGAAGCCTTTGCCGCGCAGGCCTTACCGGTATTGAAAGACCTGAAACTCATCGATAAGATGGACGACAAGGTGAACCTGCATGGTGGTGCTATTGCCTTGGGGCACCCCTTGGGTTGCTCGGGCACACGTATTTCCGTGAGTTGTTTAACGCGTATGCATAAACAAGACGCCCAGTTTGGTCTGGCTACCATGTGTATTGGTATGGGCCAGGGCATTGCCACGATATTTGAACGTTTGTAAGCTGTTAACACATAAACTTCAATTAATTCAAAAGGCTGGTTTATTCCAGCCTTTTGCGTTTTTGTAGATTAATACTTGCTTTTTGTAACAAAAAATGAAATTTTAAAAAGGGAATAGCTAATATGTACCTATAAAAGCTTGACCTTCTGTGAGCACAGCCTAAACTTAGGCGCCTCGAACCTGCCGTAATGGATGCGGCGTATAGTATCAACTGGAATAATATTACATGGGTAAGTCCCTCGTTATCGTCGAATCACCTGCTAAAGCTAAAACTATAAACAAGTACCTAGGTGCCGATTTTATAGTTAAGTCGAGTGTTGGTCATATTCGGGATTTGCCAACCAGTGCATCAGCATCTAGCGCAGACCCCAAAGCACGGGCCGCTGAAGCCGCTAAAGTTCGCAAGATGGAGCCTGATGACAAGGTCATCTATAAACAAGCCCGCGCGCGTAAACAGCTAGTCAGGCGTATGGGTATCGACCCCGGTAATGACTGGCGCGCTGATTATCAAATACTACCAGGCAAAGAAAAAGTAGTAGAAGAGCTGCGCCGTTTAGCTAAAGATGCCGACACCATCTATCTCGCAACCGACTTGGATAGAGAGGGGGAAGCGATTGCTTGGCATCTACGTGAGGCCATCGGTGGTGACCAAAGCCGTTACCAGCGGGTGGTATTTAATGAGATTACCAAAACCGCAATCCAAGCCGCCTTTGCCAGCCCTGGTGAACTCGACATGGACCACGTCAATGCCCAGCAGGCGCGTCGATTTTTAGATCGAGTGGTTGGTTTTATGGTGTCGCCTTTACTATGGGCCAAAATCGCCCGAGGATTGTCGGCAGGCCGTGTGCAATCCGTTGCGGTGAAACTTGTGGTAGAGCGAGAACGCATTATTCGTGCCTTTGTACCCGATGAATATTGGGAGCTGAAAGCTGATGTTATTAATGGCGAGAAAAAACCACTATTTTTGCAAGTCCACCAACATCACGGTGACGAGTATAAACCCGTTAACCAGCAGCAAAGTGAGGCCGCCATTGCGGCCTTGGAAAAACAAACCTTTGTGGTGCAGCAGCGACAGGATAAGGCGACCTCTAGTAAACCTTCTGCGCCCTATATTACGTCTACTTTGCAGCAGGCAGCCAGCACCCGTCTAGGTTTTGGCGTTAAGAAAACTATGATGCTGGCACAGCGACTGTACGAGGCCGGTTACATCACCTACATGCGTACTGACTCCACTAATTTGAGTAAGGAAGCGGTGTCTAATTGCCGCGACTATATTGCTAGCAGTTTTGGCAAAGAGTATTTACCCGAAAACCCTATTGGCTACTCCAGTAAAGACGGCGCTCAAGAGGCGCACGAAGCCATTCGGCCTTCTGAGGTGGCTTTAAAGTCTACCCAGCTAAGTAATATGGAACGCGACTCAGAACGTCTGTACGAGCTTATTTGGCGCCAATTTGTGGCGTGTCAGATGGTGGCAGCACTGTTTACCAGTACCAGCATCACGGTAGAGGCGGGTGACTTTAGCTTACGTACCCGTGGTCGTATCATGCGTTTTGACGGTTATTCTCGGGTGCAGCCTAGTGCCAGTAAAAAAGATGAAGACTTGATTTTGCCTGATGTAAATAAGGGCGATGTGCTTTCTCTGACGCAACTTACGCCAAGTCAGCACTTTACTAAATCGGCACCACGTTTCTCTGAAGCCAGCTTAGTTAAGGAACTTGAAAAACAGGGTATTGGCCGTCCATCAACCTATGCCAGCATCATTTCTACCATTCAAGATCGAGGCTATGTGACGGTACAGAATCGTCGTTTTTATGCCGAAAAAATGGGTGATATCGTTACCGATCGCCTACAAGAAAACTTTGCTGACTTAATGGATTATTCCTTCACCGCCACCATGGAAAAACGCCTCGACAGCGTTGCTAGCGGTGAAACCGAATGGAAACGTTTGTTGAACGTGTTTTATAAAGCCTTCACCCGTAAGTTAAGTCTTGCAGAAGCCGAAGACGGTATGCGTGCTAACAACCCTACGCTCACAGACATTGAGTGCCCTAGTTGTGCCAAACCGATGAATGTTCGTACCGCTTCTACGGGCGTGTTTTTAGGCTGTACAGGTTATGCCTTGCCACCTAAAGAACGTTGTAAAGAAACCATTAACTTAGTCTCTGGTGACGAAGTGGTTGCGGTGGATGCCGACGATGAAGCCGAATCACGCTTGTTGATTAAGAAACACCGCTGCAAAATTTGTGATACCGCCATGGATGGGTACCTCATCGATGCCAAGCGCAAGCTACATGTGTGTGGTAATAACCCAGACTGTAGTAGTTTCGAAATTGAAGCTGGTGAATACC
This sequence comes from uncultured Oceanospirillaceae bacterium, assembly GCA_965366045.1. Taxonomy (GTDB): domain Bacteria; phylum Pseudomonadota; class Gammaproteobacteria; order Pseudomonadales; family Balneatricaceae; genus Njordibacter. Next base: position 45,463 of record CBDUDU010000005.1, on the reverse strand, counting down.
GTATTAAGGGTTATGATGGCCCGCTGATTCAATGTGATAAGTGCGAAGCCGATATGCACCTTAAAAATGGACGTTTTGGCAAGTATTTCGATTGCTCCAATGGTGACTGTAAAAATACCCGTAAATTACTACGCAGTGGTGAAGCCGCGCCGCCAAAAATGGACCCAATTCCGATGCCAGAATTGGCTTGTGAAAAGGTCGATGACACCTATATTTTACGTGATGGTGCGGCGGGATTATTCCTCGCAGCCAGTAAATTCCCTAAAAATCGCGAAACTCGAGCACCGTTATTGGCTGAAATTTTACCTCACAAGGCAGTCTTAGACCCTAAGTATGCGTTTTTGTTGAGTGCCCCAGTAAAAGACCACGAGGGCAATCCATCTATTGTTCGTTATAGTCGTAAAACTAAAGAACAATACGTGATGTCCGAAGTGGACAAGAAGGCATCCGGTTGGCGTGCCACCTTTGTGGGTGGTAAATGGGTAGAGGAAGTGCCGGTTAAAAAAGTAGCCAAAAAGGCCGCCAAAAAGGCGGTTAAAAAACCGGCTAAAAAAGCTGCCGCGAAAAAGTAGCATGTCCCAGCCAAAAAGTGTCGAGCACTGGTTGCGAGCGAGTCAACATCGGTGGGCCTTTGCTCAAACCGAATGGCGTGATTTGCAACAACATTATGGTAGCGCCGATAACCCCAATTATTGGCGTCAGCGTCAGCAACGCATGGCGTATCAATACGCCATTGTTGAACATCTATTGGCCGCTGCCAACCATATGGCTCAAGCTGTGGTTAAGCAGCTTGCTAATACCCGGTTTGATGACATTGGCAGTTTAACCTGGCCTCAAATTGAAACTTTGTTAGTTGAGCAAGCATTTTTATCACCCGCGGCACAGGAGTTGTTAATACAAATCCAAAGCGGGGATTGGGCCGACTTGATTGGGTTACAAGCTCAGTCTGATTATAGTTTGATGCCTTCTACTGATAACCCAGTTGCGTCTAATGTTATTGCTATCCAAGCAAGCGAAGATTTCGCCAACCCGGATCATTGGCCGGTACAACGCTGGTTGCGTGATATGCAACATTTGTTCACCCGGGTTCGAGATTCACTTCAAGAATTCTAGCGTTAGCCCGTAAACCCCCAATTTCTTGCCCTTATCCCATTGCCACCGGCTACGCCTTCGCAATGACGGGAGAGGGCTTAGCCGCTAAATTGATCCGCTGGCATAATGTTCACCGATTCATGCAGCTCACTATAAACAACCACAATACGTTGCTGTTCAAGCTGTAGTAAGAGCTGTGCAACCTTGTCAGATAAGCTGATTTCATAAGCTCCATAATCCGTGCCATCGCGGCTAGCGTATTCTTCTAGCAAATGGTTAAGGGTGGTTGGGTTGATGTGTTGCCAGGGTACAATCATAAAATTTCTTTGCTTAACTCATTGGTGTGCAGAATCGGAGTTGACTACGGTAGCGGGTGGCTTGAGCCGACACTTTTTTAGCGACCGTTAACAGCCAGGGTTTGGCTAAATACGATTTCTTAGCAAAACCACTATTGCCCTCATGATACGCAAGGTACAGATGGTAAGCGTCATTACGATCGATATTGTTAAGGCGCACAGAACGAGCGTTATACCAGCCTACAAAATCAATGGCATCGTGAAAGTTGGTGCGTTTAGCTGAGCTGTAACCGGTTAATTCTTTGTATAAACTCCAAGTACCGTTAATGGCCTGCGGGTAGCCATAGGCGCTGGATAAGTGGTCGCCGGGGAATACGCCTAGAATGCGTTTGCGCGGCGGCCGTGCCGTAGTATTAAAGCCTGATTCGTGCTGGATGAACGCCATGCTAATACTGCTGTGGATATTCCAAGCCTGTTGGGAAGCGTTTGCACTGCGTTGCCATGGGCCATATTGGGCGTATATGCCACATAGGTTATGAGGGGTTTGCGGCTTGGGGTTGATGCTGCCAAGGTTGCCTATGCCGCTACAGGCAGAGACTAACACGAGCAGTATAGCCGCAGCACAGCGCTTAAAGGTGACCATTACGCCTAGCCCAACATAGCTGCATAAGCCGGACTTGATGTTCGGCTTGTAGTAGGTCAAAACCCGTTTCGTGGGCTAAGTCTTGTAATTCATCACGCCAGTCGTCTCCCAATAGTTCACTCACGTCTTCATGTCGAGTGGACAGTTCAAAGGAAAGCTCTATATCGAGGGCGTCGACTAAATGCTCTAAACCTTGGGCTGGGGTGAAATCACCATGGCCCACCACATGGCACGCATCTAGGTCGTCATTCATTTCCAGCAATACGTCTTTTACTGAATGGCCCATGGCGCTTATCATATCGCCACTTAAATGATCGCTATAGCATAAATGGGGCGGCCAATTGTCATCGGCCAATATGAGGCTGGACTTTATGCTGCCGTCGGGTAATGACCAGGCCGCCGCAATAGGGTAGTAAGGCTCTTCTGGGCAGGTTTCGACGGCAATAAAAAGGGCAAAACTGGGATCTGTCATAGTGGTAAATAGGCTGTGTCTGTCGGTTAATTGGAAAGCATGGCCTATGGTTTACGCCAACGCAAGGTTAGTTTAGCAGATGAAGGTTAATATTAAGCCAAAGTCGTATTCAAAAACTACGATAGAATTGGTATAAATACATAGTTAATTCCCTTGCCTACCATTTGGAACTTATATGAGTGACGTGAAGACCTATCCAGCAGACACCGCTATCGCCCAAGCATCCGGCTTGAATGAGCAGAAACGTGGGGAGCTGTACCAGCAATCGGTCTCCGATCCACAGGCATTTTGGCGCGAACAGGCGCAACGTTTAGACTGGATCAAACAGCCGACACAAATCAAAAACACCCGTTTTACCCCAAATGACGTATCCATCGAATGGTACGCAGATGGCCAGCTAAACGTGGCTGCAAACTGTTTAGACCGCCACTTGGCTGAGCATGGTGACGAGATTGCTATTATTTGGGAAGGTGATGACCCGAGTGAATCGCGGCATATCAGCTACACAGAGTTACATGCTGAAGTGTGTCAGTTCAGTAATGCGTTGTTGGCACAAGGTGCCAAAAAAGGCGATGTAATTACCCTTTACATGCCTATGATTCCAGAAGCGGCTGTGGCCATGTTGGCTTGTGCCCGGATTGGCGCCGTACACTCGGTTATCTTTGGTGGGTTCTCGCCAGATGCGATCGCTGGCCGAGTACAAGGTGCCAAGAGTAATATTGTGATCACTGCTGATGAAGGTTTGCGCGGTGGTAAAAAGGTTCCTCTAAAAGCCAACGTTGACACGGGTTTAGCTAAAGTTGACTGTGTTGATACCGTAATCGTTGTAAAGCGTACGGGCAAAGACATCGACTGGGTCGAAGGCCGAGATGTATGGTACGGCGACATTATAGAGTCTGCATCGACCAGCCACACGCCTGAAGTGATGAATGGTGAAGACCCATTGTTTATCCTATATACTTCTGGTTCTACCGGTCAGCCTAAGGGCCTCGAGCACACCACGGCAGGTTATTTGGTGTGGAGTGCTATGACTCATGAGATGGTATTTGACTACAATCCGGGTGATATCTACTGGTGTACAGCAGACGTGGGTTGGATCACTGGCCATAGTTATATTGTTTATGGTCCACTGGCTAACCGTGCCACCACGCTTATGTTTGAAGGTGTACCTAACTACCCAACCAATGCACGTTTTGGTGAGGTGATTGAAAAACATAAAGTTAATCAATTTTATACCGCCCCCACCGCTATTCGCGCCCTCATGCAGCACGGCGATGATGTTTTATCTGTCGCCGACGTGTCTAGTATCCGTGTGTTGGGTAGCGTAGGCGAACCGATTAACCCAGAAGCGTGGTTGTGGTATCGAAAAACCTTCAGTGATGGTAATGCCCCTGTAGTTGATACCTGGTGGCAAACTGAAACTGGCGGCCACATGCTTACACCTCTACCTGGCGCGGTGCCGACTAAACCTGGTTCTGCAACCCTACCATTTTTTGGTGTAGTGCCGGCCTTAGTCGATAACGAAGGCAACGAGCTGGAAGGTGCTGCCGAAGGTAACCTTGTGATTAAGGACAGCTGGCCTGGCCAAGCTCGATCTATTTGGGGTAATCATAAGCGTTATGAAGAAACCTATTTTTCTACCTTTAATAACTATTACTTCACTGGCGACGGAGCACGTCGTGATGAAGATGGCTATTATTGGATAACGGGCCGAGTTGATGACGTACTAAACGTGTCTGGTCACCGTATGGGTACCGCCGAAATCGAAAGCGCATTAGTGGCTCATAAGGCTGTTTCTGAAGCCGCTGTAGTGGGTTACCCGCACGCAGTTAAAGGCCAAGGTATTTATTGCTACGTTACGCTGCAACACGGGGTGACTAGCAGTAAAGAGCTGATGATGGAGCTACGCAACTGGGTGCGTGCAGAAATCGGTCCAATCGCTTCACCGGACTTGATGCAGTTTGCACCTAACTTGCCTAAAACACGCTCAGGCAAGATAATGCGTCGTATCTTACGTAAAATCGCAGCCAATGATTATGGTGAACTAGGTGACATATCAACTTTGTCTGATCCTAATGTGGTAGACGAATTGATTGAGAATCGGCAGAATACGTAATTAAACAAATGCTGTAGTGGAGTAATTATGCAAACTAGTCATACCATCATCGTTGCTGATGATCATCCGTTGTTTAGGGCCGCTTTAATGCAATCTTTGGCGTCGCAAGTATCGGCGGCTAAAGTATTGGAAGCGGAAACCCTACAGCAACTTGAAGATCAGATTCAAGCCGACATTGATTTGGTGTTGCTAGATTTGCATATGCCTGGGGCCAGTGGTTTTTCTGGGCTCATATACCTACGCACACACTTTCCGAGTGTGCCGGTGGTGGTGGTGTCTGGTAATGAGCAAGCCAGCGTCATTCATCGTGCTATGCATTTTGGTGCCTCCGGTTTTATTCCTAAGGCTTCATCCATGTCCACCATAGCCCAAGCCATACAGACGGTGTTAGACGGTGGTGAATGGGTGCCAGAGGACTTGCCAGAAGCAGATCAGCAAGTGGATGCGCAAGACAGCCAGTTTGCAGACCAGTTAGCCAGCCTGACACCGCAGCAATTTAAAGTGATGGTGATGTTGACTGAAGGTTTGTTGAATAAGCAAATCGCCTACGAACTGAATGTGTCTGAAGCCACCATTAAGGCCCACGTTACCGCTATATTACGTAAGCTAGGGGTGTATAGCCGTACGCAAGCTGTGATTGCAGCAGGTCGGCTTAGAATTGAGCACCCTCAAGACGAAAGCATAAACTAAGATTGTAGTTATCACTCAGTCTTAGCGTGGTTTTAAGCGGTTAAGGCTGGCTCTCAATGCTGCCGGTTTGAGTGGTTTGTTTAACAACAAGGCACCTGTTTCGGCCACCGCACCAGCCACTTCTTCTGTTCGATCAGCCGTAATACAAATAGCCGCAATCTCACGCTGGTACACTTGCCTAATGCGCGCAATGGCGGCACTGCCGGTTTGCCCTTGGTCTAGATGATAATCAGCCAACACAACGTCGGGTTCAAGGTCGGCGGCTACTAGCTGCTTTAATGCTTGTGCGACGTTAGTGGCGGTAATCACCTGACAGCCCCAACCATCTAATAATTTCTCCATACCCAATAAAATGGGTACTTCGTTATCGATGCAGAGTACCTTTAGGCCGGTAAGGTTGCTGGTGCCTGTTTGTTGGCCGATAGGTTTTGCCTGAGCCACAACCTTGCATTTATCGCCGAAGGGCACAGTGATACCAAATTGACTGCCTTTGCCTTGCCAAGATTGCAGCGTTAACTGATGATTTAATAATTTAGCGGTACGATCGGCAATCGCTAGCCCTAAGCCTAGGCCTTGGACATTTTGGGTCGCAGGGTGGTTAAGCCGTCTAAACTCTTTAAACACCTCACTTTGTTTTTGTGGCGCAATACCAATGCCGGTGTCCCACACTTGAATTTCGAGCTGACCCGCGCGCCGCCTACAACCTAAAAGAACTTTGCCCTGAGGGGTATAGCGCAAGGCGTTAGTGAGGAAGTTTTGCAATATGCGACGTAAATGCTGTTGATCGCTGTACACCACTTGATGACAAGGCACATAATCAAATTGTATGCCTTTTTGCTGACACAACAGGTTCAGCTCGGTGGCTAATTTTTGGGTGACCCGGTCAATTGAAAAATGACTAAATTTAGGCGACAGGGTACCGGCATCGAGTTTGGAGATCTCAATCAAGGTGGTGATCAATTCTTCAGCAGCCCCTAGGGAGTCGTCTAGGTGGACGAGGGTAGCCGCAAACTCGCCCTCAGGGTGCTGTTGCGACAGTGACGAAGAAAACAGTCGTGCTGCGTTAAGTGGTTGCATTAAGTCGTGGCTGGCAGCGGCCAGAAAACGAGTTTTACTATGGTTGGCTTGGTCGGCTAAGACTTTAGCGTTGCTTAACTGATCGTTGGCTATAACCAATGCCTTGGTGCGGTCTGCCACCCGTTGTTCGAGGGTTTCGTTACTTTCTTTGAGTTTTGATTCAATGTCTTTGTGGGCCGTAATGTCCATGTAGGTGTTGACATAGCCCCCGCCTGGCATGGCATTGCCACGCACTTCAAATACGGCCCCGTCTGCACGGTAACGCAGGTGGGTATGGGTGAGGCCGTTTTCGAGGGTATGGAGGCGCTGTGCGATCTGATGTTCAAGATCGCCATCTCCATAATCGCCGTTGATAGCGTTGTGGCGTATGACGTCGATAATGGGGCGGCCGATGTCAATTAAACCTTCAGGAAAGTTGAACATTTCGAGGTATCGGTGATTCCACACCACCAAGCGCATGTCGTTGTCGACCACGCTGATACCTTGGTCAATGTGTTCAACAGTAGACTGTAGCATCGAGCGGTTAAATTTAAACACCTTGGACGCTTCATCTACAATGGACACTACGTCGCCCAGGTGCATTTCGGTACCTTGCAGGCTCGAGGCCAGAATGATACGTGCAGATGAGGCGCCTATGACACCGGCTAGCATACGCTCCGCGTAGGCGGCTAAGGCTTGGTCTATGGGACCATTAGGGTTGAGGGTTTGACCGGATTGACGGGCAAAATGATGAAACGCTTCACGGCTACGTTGGTGGCCTAAAAAGCGATCACATAAGGTTTGTAAATCGGCAAAGCAGGCATTCTCAAAGTCAGAACCAGTGCTGGGGATGGATTTACTTAAGCGTAAATCGACAAAGTGATCGGCTTGTATGCGGTCTTGTACGCGGGCCTGAGTTAAGCGCGAAACCCACACAAAAGCCACAATATTAAGGCTTAACGAGAGGATGGTTGCATGGGTAATCGGGTCGAAACCGTTAAGCCCAAACATAGCGGTAGGGCGTAACCAACTAATGTCAAATAAGCCGTTTTCTACCAATCGTAAGGTGTCAATGCCTAGGCCGCTTAGGTTAGGCACCATCAAGGTGTAAAGCCACAGGGCAAAACCTAAACCTAAGCCCGCTAGCGCGCCGTAACGATTGCCCTCACGCCAAAATACGCCACCAATCATCGACGGAGCAAACTGAGCCACAGCAACAAAAGCCGTTAATCCTAGGGACACCAAACTATTGCTGTCGCCGATTAATAAAAAATAGCCATAGGCGGCCAGCAGTATGGCGACAATAATCACTCTACGGACCCGTAATAACAGGCGACCAATGTTTTTGTCATGGTCTGCCTCTAACGGCGATAAATGAAAGATCACAGGCATCACAATGTCGTTACAAATCATTGTGCTAATGGATACAGTGGCCACAATCACCATGCCAGTGGCAGCCGACAAACCTCCAATGTACGCCAAGGTGGCTAAGCTATGAGCACCTTGGCTCAGTGGCACCATTAATACAAAGGTATCTGAAGCAACATCTTGGCCACTAAACAGGTAGCTGCCAGCCGCCGCAATAGGCAACATAAAAATACAAAATATAACCAGGTACAGTGGGAACAGCCAGCGTGCCGTATGTAAGTCGCGAGGGTTGGTGTTTTCCACAATGCCAACATGGAACTGTCGTGGTAAACACAGCATGGCCAAGAAGGCGAGTAAGGTTTCGGTTAGAAAGTTAACCCGCAGTGGGTTAAAGTCGGTTAACTGTTGGCGTAAACCACTGTCTTCAATGTGCTGGGTTAAGTCGCCAATGCCGTTAAATAAACCAAATACCACAAACAGACCCACGGCTACAAAGGCGACTAATTTAACCAAAGATTCAAACGCAATGGCGAGCACCATGCCTTGGTGGTGTTCGCTGGTGTCAATTTGGCGGGTACCAAATAAAATGGCAAAGGCGGCCATAAATACAGCCACTAAAAGGGCGGTGTTGGTCGAGCCTAAATGAACCCCCGAGCCGCCTGAAACCATGATGTCAAAGCTTTGCGAGACGGCCTTTAGCTGGAGGGCGATGTAGGGCAAAATACCTAAGGTGGCCATTATGGTAATGAAAACTGCCAGGCTGCGACTCTTGCCATAGCGCGAGGCAATAAAGTCTGCAATGGTGGTGAGGTTTTCCTGTTTGGCAATGAGGATGATTTTGTAGATGAGCCCCCAACCGAAAGTGAATAGCAGTATAGGGCCTAGGTAAATCGACAAAAATTCCCAACCGCTGGCGGCCCTAGAAACTGAGCCGTAAAAGGTCCAAGAGGTGCAGTACACGGCTAGTGATAAGCTGTAAATAACCGGTTGGCTAAGGCGGCCATGGAGCGGTTTTTTTCGGTTGTCACCATAGTAGGCTATTAAGAAAAGCAGCCCGACGTAAGCCAAAGAAATAAGCATGATGACCCATGTGTCGAGCATAGAGAAGCCTTAGGCAATGAGGTGAATTATGTTGTGGTTATTAGTTATACCACGACCCTTATATTTATGCTTCAATTCTAACTTTTGGTAAAGTATTTTAAAATCAATTACCTATGAAATAATTGCCGATGCTATATACTAAAGTATTAGTGTGCCTAATTGTTAGCTTTGCGGCGTTAGTGGAGGCCCCAAAAGGCTGCTTTGCATTGATCTGAATGTGGCAAATGGGTATTATGGGTTTTAACAAAAATAATAAAAAAGGCATTGTATGGAACAAAATTCTGAAGCGGCTGCCCTGCAATATTGGCGACGCAATTTACAAATTATATTCACTTATTTAGTCATCTGGTTTGTGGTTTCCTTTGGCTGCGGCATTGTGTTTGTAGATCAACTTAATCAAATCAACTTGTTTGGTTTTAAATTGGGTTATTGGTTTGCCAACCAAGGCAGTATTGTGGTGTTTTGTATTCTTACCATTGCCTACGCCGTACGTATGAATCGCCTTGATAACGAGTTTGACGTTCACGAATAACGTCAACAGACTTGTTTGTCACAACTATAGGGAACTAACATGAGCCTAGAGCAGCTCACCTACCTGTTTGTGGTAGGTTCATTTTTTATCTACATTGCCATCGCTATTTGGAGCAGGGCTTCTAGCACTCGCGAATTTTATGTGGCTGGCGGCGGCGTTACGCCGTTAGCTAACGGTATGGCTACTGCAGCTGACTGGATGTCTGCGGCTTCGTTTATTTCTTTAGCAGGTATTATTTCTTTTGCAGGTTACGATGCCAGTGGTTATATCATGGGCTGGACCGGCGGTTATGTATTACTAGCCCTGCTGTTGGCACCCTATTTACGCAAATTTGGCAAATTTACAGTGCCAGACTTTGTGGGCGATCGTTATTATTCTAAAGTGGCCCGCGTGGTTGCTGTGATCTGCGTCATGTTTATCTCGTTTACCTATATAGCCGGCCAAATGCGCGGCACTGGTATCGTTTTCTCTCGCTTCCTCCAAGTTGAGATTGATACTGGCGTAATGATTGGTATGGCAGTGGTGTTTGTGTATGCGGTATTGGGTGGTATGAAGGGTATTACCTACACTCAAGTGGCTCAGTACTGTGTGATGATTTTTGCGTTTACTGTGCCAGCCTTGTTTTTAACCTTTTCTATGACGGGCCATTTATTACCTCAAACCGGCCTTGGTGCTACTTTGGCTAATGGCGAGACCGTGTTAGGACATCTAGACGGTTTGGTATCTGAGTTGGGCTTTTCAAGCTTTACCGAAGGCAGTAAAAGCCGCATTGATATGTTCTTTATTACCGCTTCGTTAATGTTTGGCACTGCAGGTTTGCCTCATGTCATCGTACGGTTTTTTACCGTGCCGCGGGTACGAGATGCCCGTATTTCTGCGGCCTGGGCATTGGTGTTTATTGCCCTCCTGTATTCGTCTATTCCGGCGGTCGCGGCGTTTGGCCGTATCAACTTGATTGAGACGGTCAATGGCGTGGATAATCAGGGTACGCCCTACGAAGAAATGCCACAGTGGTTTAAAAAGTGGGAAAATGCCGGTTTGATTGCTTGGTATGACCATAATGCCGATGGTCGCACCCAGTATGCAGCGGGTGATGCGTTTACCGGCCGACAGCATAAGCCGATCTATTGGGGTGCTGCAGACGATAAAGTAGCACGCAATTTTTATTACCAACAGCGTCATGTGGTTAACCCAAGTGATGGGTCGTTTGACCCGCAAGTGCAGCCGTTTGCCAACGAAATTTACGTCGATCCAGATATCATGGTGCTGGCCAACCCGGAAATAGCGGAATTGCCAGATTGGGTTATCGCGCTCATCGCCGCAGGCGCCATGGCCGCTGCGCTGTCCACCGCAGCGGGTTTGTTGTTGGTTATTGCTACCGCAGTTTCCCACGATTTATTAAAGAAAACCTTTCGGCCGCAAATGTCCGATGGTCAGGAACTGATGGCGGCTCGGCTCGCCGCCATGGTGGCCGTTGTCATTGCTGGTTACGTCGGTATGCATCCGCCGGATTACGTGGCTGCGGTGGTGGCGCTGGCCTTTGGTTTGGCTTGCGCATCGTTTTTCCCGGTCATTATCATGGGTATTTTCTACCAGCGTATGAATAAATATGGCGCTATTAGTGGCATGTTAGTGGGTCTGCTCTCCACCTTAGGCTATATCATCTATTTTAAATTCTTTGGTGGCGAACCGAAAGACTGGTTGTTAGGTATTTCGCCAGAGGGTTTTGGTGCCATGGGCATGGTACTTAACTTTATTGTGGCTTACCTTGTGGCCCATCTGACGCCCCAGCCGCCCAAACATATTCAGCAGATGGTGCAGGATATTAGGGTGCCCAGAAACAGCGGCTCGGCCTACTACTAATGACCTATGCTTACAGATAATACCTTTAATGCCGATGTTCTACCTTTCAGTTTACTTGATGAGGAAGAACACAAGTTGTTGCAAGACAATTTGGATATCGGCTACTACCAAGCCGGCGAAGCCATTATTAAAACGGGTGATGTGCCTGAAGGCCTGTGTATTATTCTAAAGGGCTGCGTCAGGGAGCTTGACGTTCGATCCCACGATGACCGACATGGTCACACCTTTGTACATTACACCGCCAATGAATACTTTGGCGCTTGGTCTGCACTGAGGGGGCGGGCGATCCATGATTTTGTAGCCGATGAAGAAACTATTTGCTACATTCTGCCTACCAAAATATTACTGGATTTGATTTACCGAAGCCCAGCGTTTGGCGAATTTTTTAACAAAAATCTGTCGCTCCAGAATGAACTTTTAGAACATAAAAACGACACCCTTAACATGACTGAGTTCATGTTAGCCAGAATCGATAATTCTTGTATGCGGGCGACATCGGTATTGCCAGACGGCACCGATTTGGAGGGTGCAACTCGGTACATGAGCGAAGAGCAAGTGGACTGCGCCTTGGTAAAACGTGGTAAACGTTATGGCATGGTTACCCGTACAGATATACTCAACGCTATCGTGCTAGACCAGCAGCCACTAACCGCCGACGTGCAGGGAATTGCTAATTTTCGCCTCATAACGGTGGAGTCGGGCGACTATTTATTCAATGCGCTGATTTTAATGACCTTGCACCATATCGATCGAGTGGTGGTAATGCAAGGGTCTGAGCTGCGTGGCATTATTGATTTAGCTGATACCTTGAGTTATTTCTCCAGCCACTCCCATGTGGTGGGGTTACGGATTGAGCGGGCGTCGAGTATCGATGAACTGAAGGCGGCTGCAGGGGATATGGGAGACCTGATTAGGTCTTTATACTTGCAGGGCGTCAAGATTCGATTTGCGATGGATCTACTGGCGGCGTTAAATAAACGGTTGATGTCGAAGTTGTTCAATTTAATTGTGCCGGAGAGTGTTTTACCCCATGTCTGTCTCGTCGTGATGGGGAGCGAGGGCCGTGGTGAGCAAATTGTTAAAACTGATCAAGACAATGGTCTCATTACCCGTGATAGTCTGGATTGGCCAGAGCAGCAGGAATCACTCGAGTATTTCACTCAAATGTTGGTGGAGTTAGGTTTTCCCCTGTGTCCGGGTAACGTGATGGTGAGTAACCCATTTTGGGTATTACCTATCAGCGAGTGGGCTCAAAGATCTCGTGATTGGGTGGCAAAGGGTGATGCTGATAGCTTGCTCAACTTAGCGATTGCTGTTGACGCTTATCCAGTGGCCGGCAATAAGGCGATATACAAAACCAGTCGAAATTGGTTGTTGCGAGAGCTGCAGCATAAGCAGCGCTTCTTATCGGCCTTTGCAGAAGTCGCATTGGTGTTTAATACCCCATTAACGTTTTTAGGCGGCATTCGAGACCGGGCCGCAGGCGTGGATGTTAAAAAGGGGGGTATTTTCCCTATTGTGCAGGGTGTTCGAGTGCTGGCTTTGCAATACCAGGTTGCCGAAAATAATACCTATCGGCGTATTGAGGCGTTAATTAAGCTCGGCGTTATTCCGCCTCAGTTGGGCACTGAGTTAATGGAGTCCTTCTCTATATTACAGTGGTTTAGGCTCGCTCATCATGTGCATCAGCAAGAACTAGTGCAAGCTGGAGAGCCGGTTGTCTTGGACAATGCGGTTGATCTGGATTCATTGGATCGGTTGGAAAAAGACTTGTTAAGGCAGTCGTTTCAGGTGGTGAAAGACTTCAAAAAACACCTGTCTTTACGTTATCGCTTAGGGGGAGGGATCTAGCATGTTAGGTAGACGCCTAAGGCGGGCTAGGGATCATTGGCGCTTACGTAAGCAAGGCATTAACAGCCGCTGGTTGGGTTTGTTTCAACGCTATCAAGGTGCTGAGCTAGTGTCTCTAGACATTGAGACCACTAGCTTGGATGTCGCTAAGGCGAACGTGTTGTCCATTGGTGCAGTGGTAATCAGAGGTACCCGGGTTCTCACCAGCGAAAAGCTAAGCCTCACTATAGCGCCACCGGTAGAATTGCCGCGAGAGTCCGTTAAAGTACATAAGTTAAGACGCATCGATCTAGATACTGGGATACCTTTAGCGCAAGCGTTAGAGCAGCTATTGTTGTTTGTGGGTAATCGACCTATAGTGGGATACAATATTGCTTATGATGTTGCAGTGTTAGATCGTCACATGCGGCCTAGTCTAGGTTTTGGTCTACCTAATGCTACTCTTGATGTGATGCAAATGTATCGTAAAAAAGCCACTATGAGTGGTGCCAGTGAGTTTCAACTTGATTTGAGCTTTGCAGCCATCGCCAGTGCTTTGTCGGTGCCGATTTTAGGCCGTCATACGGCACTGGGCGACGCTACCACAACGGCGCTTATTTATGTGCGTATGAAGTGTGCTTAGTTAATCGTTTAGTCAAAGATAAGGTGATGAATTGGTTGGGATTTACGTCTCGTTCACCTTTCATTACACTGGGGTAACATTGCTGCCATTGAATATTGTCACAAACAGCGTTATTTTCAGATTGATAAGTTAGACTAGGTGAAATATATGGGCAGTGCGGCAGCGATTGAGCTTGATGCAGAGTTAACCATAGTGCAAGTTAAGACACGGCATCAACGGTTAGCCATAGACGAGCTGGACCCAAGTGGTGTGATGATTGACGCGACCAAGCTAGATCGTGTTGATGCCGCAGACTTGTAGTTGCTGGTGGCCTTTAGGGCGGCTTGTAAGGTTAAGGGTGTGTCAGTGGCGGTGTTTAATGTGCCCAAACCCATACAAGAATTAATACGTGTATCTGGTTTAAGCGAAGCGTTTAGTTAGAAAAATGTATTTACATAAATACCGAGCGCTCTCGTTGATTGAGAGTCTCAATTACATTTTTTAAAAGTGGAGCAGATCGATGACAAAAATACTGGCAGTGGATGACTCTGCGTCAATGCGCCAGATGGTGGTTTTTACCTTGCAAAGTGCTGGTTATGAGGTGGTGGCAGCCAGTGATGGTCAAAAAGCCTTAGACATTGCTAAAGGTACATCATTTGATTTGGTTTTAAGTGACGTCAATATGCCAGTCATGGACGGTATCGAATTGGTGAAAGAATTGCGTCAAATCGACGCTTATAAATACACACCTATCTTGATGTTAACCACAGAAACGGCAGGCGGAAAAAAAATGGCGGGAAAGAACGCCGGTGCCACGGGTTGGGTTGTGAAGCCGTTTAACCCCGATAAGCTGTTGGCCACCATCAAAAAAGTTACAGGGTAAGTATAGTCAGCGATTGGTGCGCTAACGTTTCGGATCAATAAAAGCTTCCGCCGTGACCGTAGTCGAGGCAAATGATGGCATGGAAGTTAAAAAGGCCTATGACGCATGCGCGAAGCCGGTAGCCATACCATTGGACAGGACGAAGCTTCTAGTGTGGTTTATGGTATGCCCCGGGCTGCCAAAGAATTAGGAGCAGTTGAATTTGAATTGCCTCTGACCAAGATTCCGAGCAAGATGCTGCGGCTTTCTAGTAAACCAAAATCGTAGTCATAGCAGAGAAATCATGCAAGTCTGGGCCGTAGCAAATCAAAAAGGCGGGGTTGGAAAAACCACAAGCGTAGTAACCTTGGCAGGCTTATTAGCCCAACAAGGTTATCGGGTGCTGGTGGTTGATTTAGATTCCCATGGCTCCTTAACCGCGTATTTTGGTCACGACCCAGACACTATGCGGCAATCGGTTTACGATTTGTTTATTGATCCAAATCAGGCCGCATCCAATTTGTTGATGCCGACTAATTTGCCAAATTTGACGCTCTTACCTGCCAGTAGTCGTATGGCTGCACTCGAGCGCCAAGCCGGCCAATTAGACGGCATGGGCTTGGTGATGCATCGCGCACTGGCACAGGTAGACACTTTATTTGATTATGTACTTATTGATAGTCCGCCCATATTAGGCGTGGCCATGATTAATGCCTTAGCGGCCTGCGAGTTGTTGCTCATGCCAGTGCAAACGGAAGTTTTGGCCATCAAGGGGTTGATGCGTATGTCCAAGAGTTTGGATTTAGTGTTAAAAACCCGACACCAGCAATTGCAGGCCTTGGTGTTGCCCACCATGTATGACCGGCGCACCAAATCGTCTATTCAAAGCTTACGTATTATTAGAGCAGAATTTGGCGAGCGCGTGTCCCATGCCTTGATTCCTATTGATACACAGTTTCGTAATGCGAGTTCTGCAGGTAAAGTGCCCAGCGTACACAATCATCTGGCCCGCGGTGTACAAGCGTATGATTTGTTGCTCACACAATTACAGCGTAAGCGTCAGCAAATTCCACAATGGCAAGTTGGCTAATCATGTCTGGTTCTGAAGATGACACTGTGTTATTGGATTACTTGTCGAGTTTGTTGTTGGTGCCAGAAGCTGCGCCGGTATCAGTGCTCCAGCCGTGTCTCAAAGTAATGCTAGGCCATCAGGCTTCTATTGCTGCCTTTAAGTGAGTTAGGCGGCATGGAAGCGGCATGTGGGCCCCTCACTAAATCGTCCCCTAATCAGTGGCGCTTAGACCCATACAGTGAGCTTGAACTGTTCGACTTACGTGCAGTGCTTGGCCTTGAGCCTTGCGACTATACCGACGCTAACTGGCAAGGCCATAGTTTAAAACTAAAAAGTGGCCAACAGAGTGTGTTAGTTGATCAGATTGTCGGGCCGCAAAAGTCGAGTGTAGGCCAAGTTTGGCACCAATTTAATGGTCTAGGTTATATATTTGTATCAGCTTAACTACCAATTTTGTATTAAACAGATATAATCAATCGTCTTAATATAAATGAGCGTGTGATCTGTGCTGTCGTCCCCAACATCCCCCACTGATTTGTTGCTTACTCAAGAGTTAGCTTGCGAGCGGGATGATCGCTGTTTGTATCGGCAGTTAAATTGGACCGTTAAACGTGGCGAGTTATGGCACATTAAGGGCCAAAATGGGGCCGGTAAAACCACCTTGTTGCGACAGATGGCAGGTTTACACCCCATTGATAGTGGTTGCATCGTCTGGTGCCAGAAAGGCACAAAAATGATCTATTTAGGCCACAAGCTAGGCTTAAAAGAGCAGCTAACCGCTAACGAAAACTTGGCTTGGCTGGCCGCATTAAATGGCGGGTCAAGCCAAACTCAGCGGTACGCCGCATTGGCCACAGTGGGTTTAAGAGGTTACGAAGAAAACCCTGTTGCCCACCTCTCCGCGGGCCAAAAACGGCGTGTGGCTCTGGCTCGGTTGCAATTGTGTGATGCTGACATATGGTTATTAGACGAACCATTTACTTCTTTGGATCAACAAGGGATGATTGATGAGCAAGCGTGGTTGGAGCGGCATAGGGGTTCTGGTGGAGCAGTGCTGATGACTAGCCACCAAGACCTCAGCCTGCCACAGGTAAAAATACTCGATTTAAGCCAATTTTCAGGCACCAATGATGGGGTAGTGGAGTGGGCTTCATGATGGGTTTTATGCTCACTATTATTCGCCGCGACTTATTGCTCATCGCTAGGCAACCCGCAGAATTGATTAACCCCCTGGTGTTCTTCGTCTTGGTAGTGGCCTTATTTCCTTTAGGTGTCAGTCCTGAAGCCTCAATTTTGTCACAAACTGCAGCCGGTGTAATTTGGGTCGCCGCCATGTTGGCCACCTTGTTATCCCTTGAGTTGCTATTTAAACTTGATCATGAGGATGGCAGTTTAGAACAATTGTTACTGGCGCCTTACCCGGGTTGGAGTTTGGTGTTGGCAAAGGTTCTAGTGCACTGGTTGGTGAGTGGTTTGCCGCTAGTGCTACTGTCGCCGCTGATTGCCAGTATGTTGTTTTTGCCAAGCCAAGCCTTGCCCAGTCTGATGTTGAGTTTACTTGTCGGCACACCTACCTTGAGTTTACTGGGTGCGATTGGAGCAGCATTGGTCACAGGCGTGCGCGGCGGGGGAATGTTATTGACGTTATTAATCCTGCCCTTGTACGTACCGGTGATTATTTTTGGTGCAGCCAGCGTGGCAGCGGGCGCTCAAGGCTTGCCCATTGATGGCTATATGGCGTTATTGGGGGCGATGTTGGTATTTGCTTTAATGATCACCCCATGGGCTGCTAGTGCCGCCTTAAAATTGTGAGATTAATACTATGAGTAGTCTAGATTGGCGTATGCCGCGGTGGTTTCACCAGATGGGGTCACCGAAGTGGTTCTATGAGTGGGGTGGTCGATTACAGCCTTGGTTTGCCTTGGCAGCGTTAATTTTACTCGCCTGGGGCATGATTTGGGGTTTGGCATTTGCCCCCGCTGATTATCAGCAAGGCAATAGCTTTCGTATTATGTATGTGCATGTGCCGGCAGCGATCTTATCGCAATCCATCTTTGTCACTATGGCGTTGGCTGGGGCTATTGGTATTATTTGGAAAATGAAAGTGGCCTTCATGGTGGCGCGTAGTTGCATTGCTATTGGTGCTACCTTTACTGCTATTGCTCTTCTCACAGGTGCCATTTGGGGCAAGCCCACATGGGGCACATATTGGGTGTGGGATGCTCGCCTAACGTCAACCTTGGTATTGTTGTTTTTGTACGCGGGAGTCATGGCCCTTCATCAAGCCATCAGTGAGAGTCAAACTGCCGGTAAGGCGACCGCTATACTGGCGCTTGTAGGCACCATTAATATTCCCATTATTAAGTACTCAGTGGAGTGGTGGAATACCTTGCACCAAAGCTCAAGCTTTAGTTTGACCGAAAAACCTACCATGCCAGCAGAAATGTATGTGCCCTTGTTATTAATGGTATTGGGTAGCTATTGTTTATTTGCCTTGTTGGTATTGATGCGCACTCGGACTCAAATTTTGCAAACCCAAAGCCAAACCAAATGGCTAACCCAACATCCTGATATAGAAGGAGTTTAGATATGTTTTTTAATTCGCTTGAAGACTTGTGGTTGATGTCGGGGCATGGGGCTTTTGTTTGGTCTTGTTATGGTTTGTTTGTGGGGTTGCTGGCGCTCAATGTGTGGCATAGCCTCAGCCAACGCGCTCAGGCCTTGAAACAAGTGCGAGCCATTGCTCGGCGGGTGAAGTAATGGTTATGGTCCCTAAACGACGTAACAAGCTGTTGATCATAGTGGGTCTTGTGAGTGGCGTGGCAATTATTGTGTCGCTGGTATTGTATGCATTGTCACAAAATATCAATTTGTTTTTTTCACCGTCGGATATGGCGCAGGGCAAGGCTCCCACCGAAAAACGCATAAGGGCAGGTGGCATGGTGCGTGAAGGTAGCTTAACGCGGGTTGGCGATAGCCTTAAGGTGAACTTTTTGATTACCGATTTTGTGGAAGATGTGAGTGTCACTTACGAAGGCATATTGCCCGATTTATTTCGTGAAGGTCAGGGCATTGTGGCTCAAGGCAAACTCAATAGCCAAGGGGTGTTTGTGGCGGACGAGGTGTTAGCTAAGCACGATGAAAATTACATGCCCCCGGAAGTGACGCAAGCCCTTAACGATGCGCAGTTACAAACGCAACAAAAAACTCAAAATACGGAGCTAAATCAATGATTCCAGAGATCGGTCACATGGCCCTGATTTTGGCCCTGTTGTTTGCCGTAAGCCTGAGTTTTTTGCCTATGTTGGGTTCGTACAACGGTCAAATTCGGCTCATGAGCGCCGCAAAACCGTTAGCCATTGGTCAAGGCGTTATGCTCTTTATCGCCTTTGCCATGTTAGTCATCGCCTTTGCACAAGATGATTTTAGTGTGCGTTATGTAGCGCAAAATTCAAATACAGCGTTACCTATGCAGTACAAAATTAGTGCGGTTTGGGGCGGGCATGAAGGCTCGCTTCTACTGTGGGTGGTGATTTTGGGGTTTTGGACCATGGCGGTGAGTTTACTCAGTAAAAGTTTGCCCTTGATAATGCAAGCCAGAGTGTTGTCGGTGATGGGTATGATTGGTGTGGGCTTTATTTTGTTCACCCTGTGGACTAGTAATCCTTTCTGGCGCCTGTTACCAGAAGCGGCCGCACAAGGGGCCGACCTTAACCCATTGCTGCAGGATTTTGGCCTTATTGTTCACCCACCCATGTTGTATATGGGCTATGTGGGTTTTTCGGTGGCGTTTGCGTTTGCTATCGCGGCTTTGTTAGATGGTCAGTATGACGCCGCTTGGGTGCGTTGGTCACGGCCTTGGACCAGTGTGGCATGGGCGTTTTTAACCGCGGGCATCGCCTTGGGTAGCTGGTGGGCTTATTACGAGCTTGGCTGGGGCGGTTGGTGGTTTTGGGACCCCGTAGAAAACGCATCCTTTATGCCATGGTTAGTAGGTACCGCATTACTCCATTCGTTA
This sequence comes from uncultured Oceanospirillaceae bacterium, assembly GCA_965366045.1. GTDB lineage: Bacteria > Pseudomonadota > Gammaproteobacteria > Pseudomonadales > Balneatricaceae > Njordibacter. The sequence continues at coordinate 25,830 of CBDUDU010000005.1, read as the reverse complement.
GCGGTATCCGAAAAGCGAGGTTTGTTTAAAAACTGGACGCTGTTATTGGCTATTCTAGCGTTTAGCCTGAGTTTGTTAGGCACCTTCTTGGTGCGCTCCGGGGTATTGACCTCGGTACATGCGTTTGCCTCAGATCCAGATCGTGGTTATTTTGTGCTGGTGCTATTGGCGATTACTGTGGGTGGTTCGTTATTGCTGTTTGCATTGCGTGCCAGCACTGTGTCCAGCCGAGTGGGTTACCGCTTTTGGTCGCGGGAAACCTTTTTGTTATCCAATAATGTTATTTTAGTGGTGGCGGCACTGACGGTGTTGCTCGGTACCCTATATCCATTGTTATTGGATGCCTTGGGTGGTGGTAAAATTTCTGTAGGCCCGCCGTATTTTAACGCCGCTTTTGTACCCTTAATGGTATTATTGATTGTCGCTATGGGCTTAGGATTAGGCGCCAAATGGAAAACCATTAACCCGCGCGAACTGACTCGCTCCTTGACCTCGCCTGCGCTGATTGCTGTGGTGCTTGGTGTAGCCTTTCCATTTATCTATGACGGCCAATTTAACCCCAGCACCTCTTTGGCTGCGGCTCTGTTAACTTGGTTGTTGCTGGCCTCATGGGTCGATCTTAAACGACGACTTCGTCACCAAGGTTGGTGGCGTGGCTTGCGGCAGTTAAATCCAGGTTATTATGGCATGTTGTTAGCCCATGTAGGTATTGGTGTCACGGCTTTGGGCATTGCAGTTGTGAGCCATTATGACCAGCAAGAAGATGTGTATATGGCCATTGGTGATGAGGTTAAGTTGGGCCAGTATGAGTTTGTATTTACTGCGGTGACCGATGTAGAAGGTCCCAATTACAGTGCTGTGCAAGGCCATGTGACCGTATTTAAAGGTGGCCAGTTAGTGGCGCAATTGTTGCCCCAGAAGCGCAATTACCACAGTCGTAATCAAGTCATGACCGAGGCGGCTATTGATGCCGCCTTAAGTCGAGATATCTATGTGGCTATGGGTGAACCGCTCGAAAACAACGCCTGGGCCATGCGCTTACACGTAAAACCTATGATTAGGTGTATTTGGTTGGGAGGTTTGATGATGGCCTTGGGTGGCGTGTTAGCGGTGTGGGATAAACGCTACCGTCGTCGACGTGTAGACACTAATCCATCACTTCAAACCCCAGCGGCCCTAGGAGAATAACATGGCACATCAGCCTCAATCGACGCCCCCCACCGGGCCAGCGACACGGCAGCGTCTGTTGCTTGTGTTACCTATGTTGTTGGCCTTTGCTTTAGGGCTGTTTTTGTATCATGGTATTGGCAAAGACCCCAATGCCATGCAGTCTAGTTTAATTGGTAGTCAGGTGCCCCAGTTTGCCGGTGAAACCCTGTTGGCACCCATTACCACGGTCACTCAGGCCAACCTGCTAGGGCAACCCGCACTGGTTAATGTATGGGCTACTTGGTGCCCTACCTGCCGCGCGGAGCATGAGTTTTTGAACCAAATTGCTAGCCAAGAAGGGGTTCGTATTTTTGGTGTTAACTATCACGATCAGCGTGCGTCTGCTCAACAATGGTTGTTGGAGTTGGGTAACCCCTATGTGTTTTCAGTATTTGATCCAAAAGGTGTTGTCGGAATTGAGTTGGGTGTTGTCGGTGCTCCAGAGACCTACCTTATTGATGCTCAGGGTAAAATCATCGACAAGCTAACCGGTGAACTCAATGAACGTACTTGGCCGCCACTGCGAGACCAGTATTTAGCATTGCAAGCGGGAGTCGATAATGCGCAATAGTATGTGTTTTGGGTTAGTAAAGGCGTTGATGTTGATGCTGCTGCTTGCATCCAGCATGTCTTTCGCCAGCATAGAAACCTATCAATTTGCACAGCCAGAAATGGCGCAACGTTTTAATGACTTAACCACAGTGTTACGTTGCCCTAAGTGTCAAAACCAAAATCTCGCCGATTCAGATTCTATTATTGCCAAGGATTTGCGTGCACAAGTACATAATTTACTTGGACAAGGCCAAACTAACGATCAAATTACTGATTTTATGGTACAGCGCTACGGTGATTTTATATTGTACGATCCGCCTTTCAAACGATCGACCTTGGTGCTGTGGTTAGCACCCATTGGTTTGTTGTTGATTGGTTTGTCGGTATTGTGGTTTTTGGGCCGCAAGCCTGCGGCGCAGGCTGCTATGTTAACGCCTGATGAACAACAACAAGTAAACAATTTATTGGATTCGGATCAGCAATTGGACATTCATCATGACTGAACTTTGGGCAGCTATTGCCTTACTCTTGTGTATGGCTAGTGGTTTTGTTTGGTGGGCGCTTTGGCGTCCTGTGCCAGCACAACAAGACACCAATAAGCGACAGCAGCAAACCATTGGTTTGTATAAGACCAAACTGGCAGAGCTGGAACAGGAGTTAGCATCGGCGACGATCAGTCGCAGTGACTACGACCAGCGCTTAGTGGAAATGCAACGCACCTTATTGTTAGAAACACAGGCTAAGTCAATGCCCAAGACTTCCAGTGGCCAGTCACAAGGTGGTTTGATATTGGCATTTGTGGCCGTGGTGTTGCCCATAGCTGGGTTGCTAACCTATTTTGAATTGGGCGCTCATTCGAGCCTAGAGCAGCGTGTTAATATGCAGCAAACCCGTGCAATAACGCAACAAGTTGAGTCATTGCCACAGCTTATTGAAGCCCTTAGTGCGGAATTGGAAAATCAGCCAAATAATCCTGAAGGCTGGTATTTGTTAGCTAATAGTTATATGCAAAACCAGCAGGCGACGCAAGGTATTGCCGCCTTTGAGCAGGCTTTGGCTAAGGTGCAGAAAGACAGTGGCCAGCATGCCGCCTTGTTGGGTCAATACGCCCAAGCCTTGTTCTTTAATGACGGTGAATTTAACGCACGAGTCAATCAATCCATTGCCAAGGCCTTAGCACATGATCCCCAAGATGTTTCGGCGTTAAGTTTGTTAGGTATTCAAGCCTTTGAGGCACAAAACTATAATGCTGCAATTGGTTTTTGGCAACGTGCCTTACCTCGAGCGGGCGAGGGCCAAGGTCAGTCTTCGTTGCAAGCGGGCATTGTCAGTGCACAACAGATGTTGCAACAATCATCTGACCCAGGGCTGAGTATTGCGGTTACGGTCAACTTAGTTAACGGTTTGCAGTTACCCGCTTCCGATCATGCCGTGTTGTTTGTTTACGCCAAACAAGCGGGCAGGCCAATGCCATTGTTTGCCACCAAATTGGATCCCAATAACTTGCCGTTAAATTTAACCCTAACCGACGCCATGGCATTACAAGCAGGCACCCATATAGGTGATTATCAAAGCTTGGATGTGATGGCTCATGTGGCCCTCGCAGGAGTGCCCGGACGTCAAGCTGGCGACTTAGTGAGTCCGTCGATTACTGTGGCGATTGGTAACGATATCAAGGTAGATTTGACCATAGACCAAATCCTGAAGTAACCTTGCAGGCTAACAACAATAATAGAGTCTCTGGATGCGCTTAAAAAGCATCAAATTAGCGGGTTTTAAATCATTTGTTGACCCGACCAAGGTCAACTTACCGGGCAACTTGTGCGCCGTGGTTGGCCCCAATGGCTGCGGCAAGTCGAATATTATCGATGCCGTACGTTGGGTGATGGGCGAAAGCTCAGCAAAAAATTTGCGTGGCGAAAGTGCCACCGATGTTATTTTTAATGGTTCCACTAGCCGTCAGCCCGTGGGTCAAGCCACTATCGAACTGATTTTTGATAACCACGACCGCACTTTGGCTGGAGAATTTGCCAGCTATAACGAAGTGTCAATTCGGCGCAAAGTCACCCGAGAAGGCCAGTCTACCTATTACCTCAATGGCCAAAAATGCCGTCGCCGCGATGTCACCGATTTATTTTTAGGCACCGGCCTTGGACCCCGCAGTTATTCCATTATTGAACAGGGCATGATTTCACGTTTGATTGAGTCACGGCCAGAAGAATTGCGCGTTTATATTGAAGAGGCGGCTGGCATCTCGCGTTATAGGGAACGCCGTCGTGATACTTCTAACCGTATTAGCCGAAGCCGCGAAAACCTTGAACGCCTAGAAGACATTCGCGAAGAACTTGGGCGTCAATTAGAAACCCTAAAGCGCCAAGCCTCAGCGGCTGAGCAGTATACCCAGTTGAAGCAAGATGAACGCCAACACAAATCACAGCTGGCAACCCTGCAGTGGCGCGAGTTGAGGCATAAATTACTCGATCAACGTATCGGCATGGGGCGTATACAAGATGAAATCGTATTGCAGCGCAGTGAGCAAGACACCCGCTTAGCTCAGATCGACGTGCAAAAAGATGAACTGAGCATATTGAATGATAATTTCTCTGTACAGCAAGGTGAGTTTTATCGTTTGGGCGCTGATATAGCGCGTCTAGAACAAACCATTGAACATCAACAGCAGCAGCAGCAACAATGGCAAGCCGACATTACCGAGGCGCAACAACAGCTTCAACGACTCGACGATGCCTGCACTGCCGACAGTAAAGAACTAAACCACTTACAGCAACAGCAAGATCAGCTGGCCCCGGATACTGAACTGGCGACGGAACAGTTATTTGAAGCTGAGGTGGCACAGCAAAACAGTGAACAGCAACGCCAAGATTGGCAACAGCAGTGGCAACAAAAAACCGATGATCAAGCCCAATTTCAGCGGTTGATTGAAGTGGCTAAAACCGCATTGTCACATCAACTACAACAAAAGCAACAGATTGAGCGCGACAAAACCAGAAACCAGGCAGAGCTGGCGGCATTGGTGCTGCCAGCAGATGATGAAACACAATTGCTGGATGAGGAATTGCAGGAGCTGTTATTGCTGCAAGAGGCAGTAAGGGAACAGGTGTCGTCATCTGAGCTTCAACTACAGCAAGATCGCGATAGCGAACGGCACATACAACAGAGATTAGATCAGCTCAGTCAATCCTTGGGTGTAATCAACGGTCAGCTGTCTTCTTTGCAGCTGTTGTTGAGCGAAGCACAGCAAGGTGCTGCAGAAATCCCCCTGGCTTGGTCAAACAGTGCAAGCAAGCAACTGGTTGATACCATGCAGGTGGACGTCGGTTGGGAGGCAGCAGTAGAGCAAGTGCTGCAGGATTGGTTAGCGAGTTATTTGTTGGCGGAATTGCCAGCCAATACCGACCCCAGTACCGATTTGGGCGATATGTTATCGCAAGCCGAAGGCTTGACCTTGCTAGTGGCTTCATCGCAGTTGCCAGCCATGGATGCTGCAGTTGATGCTCAGCGCCTGGTTGATAAGATCGCTGCACCAGCTCAGTTGGAGGGCCTCATGGGACACATCTATGTGGCTCAAGATTGGCGCTCTGCCCATCAGTTATTGGCACAATTACCGCTGTACGCTAGTGTAATGATGCTCGATGGGTTATGGCTGGGCCATGGGTGGTTGCGCACGCCGCCGCGTCAGGGCAGCAAAACAGGTTTATTAGAAAGAAAGCAGCAAGTGCAAGCCTTGCAGTCGCAGCAGAGTGAATTACAAGACACGCATCAACAGACCGGTTTAGAACTTGAGCACATACGTGGGGTGATTGCCGAGCAAGAGCAGCAATTGACTCAAGCTCGAGTGCAATGGCAAACGGGCCAGCATCAATGTCAGCAACAGCAGCAAGCCTTAGCTTTGCTTAAGCAACAACAAGGCCAAGCGTTAGACCAGCAGCAACGCTTGCAAGATCGACTGCATGAACACGGCGATAGATTGCTGCAGTTAGACGACGATATGACGCTATCACAAGCACAGTTAAGTGAGCATCAGTTAGCGCTAGAAGATGCGCAAGAGGGGGTGCCAGAAATACAAGCCCAAAAGGAGGTGTTGGATGCAGCACTGGCTCAAGATCGGTTAAATTTTAATCAAAAGCAGCAACTAGTGATTCAGCTGCAAGCGCGTATGGACAGTGTACAAGCCCAAACTAACAGCCTTACGCGCTCGTTACAGCGCTTGCAAGAGCAGCAGGCTCAGTGGCGCCACAAACAGGAAGAGGTGCGTGGTAGAGCAGGTGCCGGTGAGGATGAGGTAAGCGACGAAGCGGCTGAGCAATTGAGTCAGCAGTTGGAAGGCATGTTGCAGCAACGTTTAACTGCTGAAGCAGCCATGGAACAGCAGCGCCATGGTATGAGTCAAGTTGAGCAGCTAGTGCTCCAACTAGGGCAACAACAATTACGCCAAGAGCAAGACGTAAATCAGCGGCAAACCTTATTACAAGAGCAGCGCTTGGTAGAGCGTGAATTAGAAGTTAATGCCGACAATATTAAAAACACCATGTTGCAACAAAATATTTTGGTAGAAAAGTTGGCAGAAGTGTTGCCCGAAGAAGCCAGTCAGTCGCAACTAAGTCAATTATTAGACCAGTGTCAAAATCGTATCAAACGATTGGGTGCTATTAATTTGGTGGCTATTGAAGAATATAAACAACAGCAAGAGCGGAAATTGTTTTTAGACCAACAGCACGAAGAACTCATTGAAGCTCTCGATAGTTTGGAACAAGCAATTAATAAAATTGATAAAGAAACTCGTGCCCGATTTAAACAAACTTTCGACACAGTCAACGAAAGTTTAAACGCACTTTTCCCCAAAGTGTTTGGTGGTGGACGAGCGTCGCTTGAACTCACCGATGATGATATGTTGTCGACCGGCGTGACAATCATGGCGCAACCACCTGGCAAACGAAATAGCAGTATCCATTTATTATCGGGTGGCGAGAAAGCCCTGACTGCCATTGCCTTGGTGTTCTCTATATTCCAGCTTAATCCTTCACCTTTTTGTATGTTAGATGAAGTGGATGCGCCGCTAGATGATGTAAATGTAGAACGATATGCTCGTTTAGTGAAAGAAATGTCGGCGCAAGTGCAGTTTATTTATATAAGCCACAATAAGATTGCTATGGAAATGGCTACCCAGTTGTTAGGTGTGACCATGCAGGAGTCAGGTGTTTCACGTTTGGTTACCGTAGATGTAGAGCAAGCCATTAACATGACCGAACAAACGTTAAGCTTGTAATAGATTGATTTAGGCCGTATTTATCTATTTTATCGATTTTTTGGGTGTTTTTACAAAATATGTCTATAAAAACAACGTGCAAAGGTTTTATATCTATTATTTTGAAGGTATAGTTCTAAATTAATATATTAGACGCTTGGTGGCGTCATAATAATAAATTTTTAGATCGGCATACTTATGACGTTAATGAATTGGTGTTTGGTGTTTGGTGGTTTAACCGTTACAGCCATAGTTATCGATGGTATACGCCGCATGTTTGCAAGCCATGCTGCGTTAAAGATCGACATCGATGAAAGCCTGTGTGATCTGCCGTTACGTGACTACGGTAGCGAATTACCTAATGGTGGGGCTCGCCTAGTCGACAACATAGACCCCTTGGATGACCTTGACCCAATTGAAGCCTTGTCAACTGCCAATGATCTCGATAATGAACTGAACTTTGAACTAGCCGCTGTAGAAGAGCCGGCATTAGAAGTTGCATCTATAGAAACCAGCCTAGATGAGACGGACGAATGTGACAGTGCCATCGACGCAATTGAAGCAGTGGCCGATACGGCAGTTGCTGATGACGTTGAAGTTGCTGTTGTAGTGGAAGAACCAATAGCAGAAGAATCCGTAGCAGCGCCCATCACCGATGCGTTTAGCTTATCAAGCGTCACAATGACCCTCAGCAGCGAAGAGATTGACGCCTTAACCTCGGTCACCGAAACTGAACAACCTGCCGCCTCAGAAGTCACGAGCTCTAATGCTGCATTTGACCCTACGCGTCCCGTGCATGAACATGTTGAATCCCATGCTATGGTGCAAAATGATTTGTTTACTGAGCAAGACTTAACCAAGTCATCTACTTCTAAAAGTGGCTTAGCCCATGAGTTGATTGGAGCCAGCCAGTCTAGTGATGACATATTGTTTAACGACACGGGTATCGAGTCGTTTGATGATGATTTGGCCTTGAGTGGTGCAGAATATTTGGCGCAACACAGTCAAGATGAAACCTTGACCACAAAGCTAGCTAAAGTCACCTCCATGAGTTTTGGCAAAAAGTTACTGAATCTCAAAAGAGCTGCGCTGCAAGAAGCCAGTGAGAGTGAAGCTGCCGAGCAACAAACACAATCTTTGCCTGCTGTAGAGCAAGTCATTAGTATTTTAGTGACGGCCAACGATAGTCAGGGTTTATATGGTGCGCAACTACGCAAGCTAGTTGAAGCCTGTGGTTTGGTACATGGTGAAATGGATATCTTCCACCGCTTTGAAGATGGCCTTAGGTTAGGTAAAACTCAGTTTAGTATGGCTAACATGCTGGAGCCAGGTACCTTTGATCTCAACCAAATAGATCATTTCCATACCCCAGGTGTGGTCTTCTTTTTAGGTCTTCCTGCGGCCCAAGATAGCATGAAAGCGTTTGATTTTATGTTAGAAACAGCACAGTGCTTGGCCACCAATTTAGGCGGAGAAGTGCGTGATGATCAGCGTAGCGTCATGCGGCCACAAACCATTGAACACTGCCGTCAGCAAATTCGCGATTTTGAACGTCGTAATATGACCCGTCGCGCACAGCTGTAATCAATCCACTGTCTGGCTCAACCATGTCTGATATTACTATGGCACAGCTAGACGCCATCAAACACCAAATTCGCCAATATAACCACCAATACTATGTATTGGACGACCCTACTGTGCCTGATTCTCAGTACGACCGTCTAATGCAACAGCTGTTAGCCATTGAGTTGGCGCATCCCCAGTGGGTCACCGCCGACTCTCCGAGCCAGCGCGTTGGCGATCAACCTCTCGAAAGTTTCCAGCAAGTTAAGCATGCAGTACCCATGTTGTCCCTTGATAATGCCTTTAATGCTGACGACTTAAAAGGCTTTGATCGTCGTGTTCGAGAGCGTCTGCATAAACAGCTAGAGAGCGGATTGGATCAGGTCATCAGTTATACCTGTGAACCTAAACTAGATGGCATCGCGGTGAGCTTAACCTATGAAAACGGGGTACTCGTTACCGCAGCCACTCGTGGCGATGGCAGCCGTGGCGAAGACATAACCCAAAACATACGCACCTTAGGCTCTGTGCCTTTAACCTTGATGGACGTAGGTTGGCCTGCCACACTCGAAGTACGGGGTGAGGTTTATATGCCTAGCGCCGGCTTTAATGCGCTGAATGCGAGTTTGATTGCGCAAGGTTTAAAGACCTACGTTAACCCGCGCAATACGGCTGCTGGCAGTTTAAGGCAACTGGATAGTCGCATCACGGCCCAGCGGCCGTTGGAAATGTGTGCGTACAGTGTGGGATTAGTCAGCGAACCCGAAGCCTTGCCCACTAAGCATTTTGATATTTTGCTGCAGCTACAAACCTGGGGTTTTAAAATTAATGCCCAGATGCGCCGTGTTGAGGGTATAGAGGCGTGCTTAGACTACTACACTTATTTGAACCAAAAGCGAGACTCTTTAGCATACGAGATAGACGGTATTGTGTTTAAGGTCGATGAATTGGCGTTACAGCAACATCTCGGTTTTGTGGCTCGAGCACCGCGCTGGGCGATTGCCCATAAGTTTCCTGCGCAAGAAGAAATGACCCGCGTATTGGCAGTCGATTTTCAAGTAGGTCGCACCGGCGCTGTAACCCCCGTGGCACGGTTAGATCCCGTGTTTGTCGGTGGTGTTACCGTGAGTAATGCCACCTTGCACAATATGGACGAAATCCAACGCCTAGACCTACACCTAGGTGACAGCGTGATTATTCGTAGAGCGGGAGACGTGATTCCTAAAATAGTCAGGGTGGTTTTGGAACGCCGTGTTGATAACGCGTTACCGATCCCCCAGCCTTTAGTTTGTCCAGTATGTGATGGGCCAGTAGAGCGAGACGAAGGTGAGGCAGCCTTACGTTGTGCCAGTGGTTTAAGTTGCGGCGCACAAATAATACAAGCCATAAAGCACTTTGTAGGCCGTAAGGCGATGGATATTGATGGCTTAGGCGAAAAACAGGTACAGGCCTTAGTGGACGCTGCTAAAATTAGCCATGTGGCAGATCTGTATGCGTTAAATCATGAGATGCTCCAGGGTATGGAACGCATGGGCGCTAAGTCCGCGAGCAATTTATTGGCTGCCCTCGAAGCCAGTAAAGACACCAGTCTCGCCAAGTTTTTATATAGCCTTGGCATACGCGAAGTGGGCGAGGCCACGGCGCGGAGCTTAGCCTTGCACTATGGTCGCTTGTCTCATATTGCCAGCGCCACCCTAGAACAATTGCAGTTAGTGGCCGATGTAGGGCCCATCGTCGCGGGCCGAATCGTACACTTTTTTGCCGATCCCCATAACCTTGAAGTTATTGCCCAGCTGCAGGCCGCAGGTGTGCAATGGCCAGAATTTGATCCTCAGATAGCGCAAAAAAGTACAGCAAAGTTACCGTTAACTGGTAAAGTATTTGTGGTGACTGGCAGCTTATCAAGCCTGACTCGAGATGAGCTGAAGGCGCAGTTACAAACGTTGGGGGCTAAAGTGGCCTCTAGTATATCCAAAAAGACTGATTACTTAGTCGCCGGCGAAAAGGCAGGCTCTAAGCTGGCTAAAGCTAATACCTTAGGTGTGGCCGTGTTAGATGAAACTCAAGCCATAGACCTCATCCAATCGCTAGTCGCTCAGCAGGATGCTCTCTAACGTCTTACATATAAGGAAAGTATTTTGACCGTTAAAAAAAGCCAAGCCTGGCGGGCCCTAGAACACCATTGCGAGCAACATATATTGCCCAGCTCCTTAAAGCAGGTGTTTGCGGACGGCGGTAAAACACGGTTCGAACAGCTGTCCTTTGCCAGTCAAGGCCTATTATTGGATCTCTCAAAACAGCGGCTTACCCCTGCGACTATGAAATTGTTGCTTGACCTAGCTCAGCAGCAAGGCTTAAGCAAAGCTATTGAGGCCTTGTATAGTGGCGGCCAAGTCAACTCATCCGAATTAAGGCCAGCGTTACACACGGCACTAAGGTCGACAGCAGACAGCAATAGGGCGTCTGGCAGCGTATCGCCTAGGGTGGACGGCGAACAAGTGTCTAAGTTGGTAGCGGATAATTTGTTGGCGATGGAACGTATTGTCACTAAAATTCATCAAGGTGAATGGCTGGGTTATAGCGGTCAACCGATTACTACCGTCGTTAATATAGGTGTCGGTGGCTCTGACATTGGTCCTCACATGGTGTGCCATGGGTTAGACGAATTTAGGGCCGAAACCAAGTTTCCTTTGCAGATCATGTTTGTGTCGTCGATGGATGGCAGTCAGCTTGCTGAGCAGTTACAGCACCTAGATCAGGGTTCTACATTATTTATTGTGGCTTCAAAAACCTTTACCACAGTGGATACCTTGGCTAACTCAGAAACAGCCAGAGCCTGGTTGCGTAAAAAGATCCCCAGTGACCGACTTATTGGGCACCACCACTTTATTGGCTGTAGTGCTTTTGCAGAACGGATGTTGGCGTGGGGTATTCCCAGCGAAAACCATATTGCGCTGTGGGACTGGGTAGGTGGGCGTTATTCTTTGTGGAGTGGTATAGGCTTGCCAATTGCTATTAAACTCGGCATGCGTGGTTTTAAGCAGCTTCTAGCGGGTGCTCAGGGCATGGACGAGCACTTTAAAAACGCGCCACCGCAACAGAATTTACCATTATTGTTGGCGCTCACAGGTATCTGGAATATAAATTTTTTAGGTTTAAAAGCGCATACCATATTGCCTTACGATGGCCGGCTTAAGCTATTGCCCAATTATTTGAGTCAATTGGAAATGGAAAGTAATGGTAAATCGGTCACTAATGCTGGCGAGAAAGTCGACTTTGACACCAGTCCTGTGATTTGGGGTGATGTGGGAGCTAATGCGCAACACGCCTTTTTTCAGCTATTGCACCAGGGCACGCCGGCCTTTTATGCCGATTTTATTGTGCCTGTAAAACGCAGGGCTTCGAGCGAATATACGCAAGCAACTCGTAGTCAGTTAGAATATCAACAGGCCCTCAATCTCGCCAATTGTGTGGCCCAATCGAGGGTGCTGATGTTAGGTGATGATGTGCTTGAATGGGAGTCGAGCATCGGGGCATCGCCGGATCGATTGTATCCAGGCAATCATGCGTCAACCACGTTGATGTTGGATGAACTAACCCCCACCAGTTTAGGCGCTTTAATTGCTTTGTATGAACACAAGGTGTTTGCTCAAGCCGTCATTTGGGACATCAACCCGTTTGACCAGTGGGGCGTTGAGCTAGGCAAACAGATTGCCAAGACCACACTTAAAGCCATTCAAAAAAGGCAGGATGCCGAATTTGTAGCCGGCGATGAAGACATCATTTTTGATGCCTCCACCGAAGGTCTACTAAGCTATGTGGTGAAGCAAACTAAGTAAACTATATTCTACAACTGTCTTTGCTGCCGCCATTGTTGAAATAGTGTTCAAACACTTTAGGGGTGCGGCCACGACCCGACCACTCGTGGGTCTCGCCGTTCGCGTCTTGAATGCGGTATTGTGGGGCTACGGGTTTACGAACCTTTTTGGTTTTTGGGGCTTCGTTGTTAAAAAAATCTTCTGGTGCTAAGCCGGCATCGGCCATGGCGCTAAGAATGGCTTGCTTCTCAGCTGCTTTTTTAGCATCCTGAGCGAGGCTGGCCGCTTCTTCTTGCGCGCGTTTTTCGATAAACTCAGCTAGATGCTCAGCCATGGTTTGCATTTGATTAACGCTAAGGTCTTTACACGCAGCACGGAAGCGATTTTTGTTGCGAGTAATATCAGAAAAGTCGGTCATAGAAATTCCACTTATAGATGCTTAGTTAGTTGTTTGGCGAATATGTAATTATTATAAGAGCCGTTGATTAACAGCTTAGTTTAATAATAGCCTATTTTTAAATAAATATAAAATATTGTCACCATTCATGAATAAATATGATTTACATAGTCACACCATAAACTCTGATGGTAGTTTAACTGTTACGCAGCTGATTGATTTGGCCATAGAAAAAGAAGTGACTCACTTAGCCATTACTGATCACGACACCGTTAAAGCGCACCAGCAGTTGGCACAACTGTATGAGCCATATCAAAGCGATAAAATTACCATTATTAAGGGCGTTGAGTTTTCTAGCCAATGGAATAATATGGGCGTACATATTGTGGGTTTAAATATTGATATACACAGCGCTGCCATCAGTGAAGCGGTTAACAAACAAACACAAATTCGTTTGCAGCGATTGTCCACCATTGCCCATAAGCTTACCAAAAAAGGTTTTCCAGACATTACTGAAGGGGCATTAGCAGTGGCTGGAGACAGTCAAATAGGGCGCCCGCATATTGCCCAGTACATGTTGCAAGAAGGCATGGTACGCAGTGTTGGACAAGCCTTTACTAAATACCTAGGGGCGGGCAAAGTAGGTGATGTGTCTAGTGTTTGGCCCGACTTAGAGCAAGTAGTTACATGGATTCATGATGCTGGAGGAGTGGCTGTGGTGGCTCACCCTAGCCGCTATAAAATGACGCGCACTAAGCGGCGGCGGTTAATGGCAGATTTTGCCGATGCTGGAGGTCAGGCCATCGAAGTCTGCACGGGTAATCAGGTGCCAGGTGTGGCCGAAGAAATGGCAGATTTATGTGACACTTTTGATTTCCATGGGTCTGTAGGTAGTGATTTTCATAATCCAGAATATCAATGGGTTAAATTAGGTCGTTATCCAAAACTACCTAATCAATGTCGGCCTGTTTGGGAGTTGTTTTAATATGGATGCTTGGGTAGAAGGGAAAGAATACACTATTCCAACGGACCTTTATATTCCACCCGACGCCTTGAAGGTGATTTTAGAAACCACCTTTGAAGGGCCGTTAGATCTGTTGTTATATTTAATAAGGCGCCACAACTTGGATATTATTGCAATTAACGTTGCCAATATTACTCACCAATACATTGCTTATATTGAGTTGATGGAAGCTCATCAATTTGAGCTGGCGGGTGAATATTTGGTGATGGCCGCAACACTGGCGGAAATTAAGAGCCGCAGTTTGTTGCCACGCACACAGTTGTTAGACGATGAGGAAGAGGATCCGAGGGTTAGGTTGATAAAACAATTGCAGGAATATGAACGCTTTAAAAGCGCCTCGGAACGGGTGGCAGACCTGCCGCGTATGGGGCGAGACAATTTTCCAGTCTCTATGGCTATGCCCGATGTCAAACAAGTTAGGCCACAACCGGCAGTGGCCATGGAAGAACTGTTATCGGCTTATAAAGAGGTGTTAAAGCGCTGCGACATGTACGAGCACCACACTATTTCTCGTGAACGTTTGTCTACCCGAGAGCGTATGTCGACGATGATGTTACAGTTGCAGGAACATCAGTTTATGGCCTTTCATGCGTTATTTGATGTATCCGAAGGACGTATGGGTGTAGTGGTTACCTTTTTGGCGATGATGGAACTCGTGAAAGAGAAACTTATAAAACTTGTGCAAGCACAAGAATTCGGCCCCATTCATGTCAGTTTAGGTGGTCAGCATGAATCACCCAACCAGGAACTTGCCTTATGATTAGTGAACTTGCGCCAGTGTTAGAAGCGCTGCTTCTGGCTGCAGATAAACCCTTAAGTGTAGACCGTTTGAGCCAAGTGTTCGATGAACATGACGGCGTGGATAATAAGCGTATTCGCGAAACCTTAAGGCAGCTACAAAAAAGTTACGATGGCCGGGGTTATCAACTCATCGAAGTGGCTTCGGGTTTTCGATTTCAGGTGCAGCAAGATTACGCCCTGTGGGTGGCTCGCTTATGGCAAGAAAAACCCCAAAAATACTCGCGTGCCTTATTAGAAACATTATCCATAATTGCCTACCAACAACCCATTACTCGCGGCGAAATAGAAGCCATTCGTGGCGTGGGAGTCAGCTCACCGATTATCCACACGCTGTTGGAGCGTAGTTGGGTGCGTGGCGTAGGCCACAAAGAGGTGCCCGGTCGGCCTGAATTGTTTGCCACCACTAAAGAGTTTTTGGATCACTTTAACCTTAAACAACTCAGTGATTTGCCGGCCTTGGATGGCCTAGAAGCATGGGATGAAGCGACCATGGCTCCGGCTAAGTTAAAACAACCCCAACAACAAGAGATGGAAGTCGCGGCTGTGCAAGTGGATGGTGAGCAGTTACATTGATAACCTACCTAGCCTCGCGCTATAATAGGCTCACATATTAACTGTATTGATGGGACTATCATGACAGATCAAGACCTGACCTTAGAAGCATCTAAGGACAAACCTACCGATGAAAAACTACAAAAAGTATTAGCCCGTGCCGGCGTTGGCTCGCGCCGCGAAATGGAGCGCTGGATTGCTGGCGGCCGCGTAACAATCAACCAAGAAACGGCCCAGTTGGGTGATCGTGTGACTTGGCGCGACCAACTAGCGGTCGACGGCAAGCCTGTGATGGTGGTGTCGCCCAATAATGTTGAACGCCGGGTGCTGATTTACAATAAACCGGAAGGCGAAATCGTAACCCGTTCTGATCCAGAGAACCGCTCCACAGTGTTCGATAAGTTACCGCGCCTTAAAGGCGAGCGTTGGATTGCTGTAGGTCGTTTGGATATCAACACCTCAGGCCTATTGTTGTTTACCACCGACGGCGAACTAGCCAACGCGCTAATGCACCCATCCACGACTATTGAGCGTGAATACGCCGTGCGCGTTATGGGTCACGTGACTATGGAACAAGTCACTGCCATGCACCAAGGTGTATTGCTGGATGACGGTATGGCTCGCTTTAATGATATTCAAGAGTTTGGTGGTGAAGGTATTAACCGCTGGTTCCATGTAGTGATTATGGAAGGCCGTAACCGCGAAGTAAGGCGCTTATGGGAATCACAAGGTTTGCGAGTTAACCGCTTGAAGCGCGTAAGGTACGGCAACGTATTTATGCCGCCTCAACTACGTGCGGGTATGTGGATGGAAATGCCACAGCCAGAAATCAACGCTTTGTCTCAGTTTGTGGGCATGCGTCCGAAGAAAGTGAAGCGCCGCTTACCAAAAGAGCAGGAAAGTTTTGAGCGTCAGCAGAAACGTCAGCGTACGCGTCGCCACGTATAGTTCAGCTTTAGTCAGTTGAGGGCGACGATTGATAGGGCTCGTCTTGTGCAATGCTCACGGGGTCTAGATGTATAATGACATCGGCGTGGGGAAAGGCCGTGATAATGTGGCCTTCTACCGCATCCGCAACGGCGTGGGCTTGTATGAGGCGCATGTCATCTTGTAGTTCCAAGTGTAATTGTATGAACTGAATGTGGCCCGACTGACGGCTGCGTAAATCGTGCATACCCAATACTTGGGGCTGGGCCAAGGCTAAGTCGGTGATGGTTTGCCTTTGCTCGTCGCTCAACTCATGGTCCAATAGTAAATGAAAGGCGTTGCGGGCAATACCCCAAGCGCTGTAGAGCACATAGGTACCGATAATGAGTGCTAGGTATGGATCTGCGCCGTAATAACCCACTTGAGTTAAGATCAGCGCAATAATCACACCGAAATTCATCAATAAATCCGACGTATAGTGTAACGAATCAGCGGCAATGGCTGTGGACTGAGTACGCCGCACCACCCAGCGCTGAAATAACACGAGCATGGCCGTAATGACCATACTCGCCAACATTACCCCGATGCCTGTGCTGGCATCCTGTATCGCCTGTGGTTGCACTAGGCGGCCTAGGGTTTGCGACAATAGCCACACTACCGATAAGGCGATTAACAAGGCTTGGCCTAAGCCCGCTAAGGCTTCGGCTTTGCCGTGGCCAAAACGATGTTCTTTATCGGCCGGTGCCATGGCATAACGCACTGCAAAAAAATTAATTAGCGCTGCTGCGCTGTCCATGATGGAGTCGATTAATGACGCTAGCAAGCTCACACTTTGGGTGCTTTCCCAGGCCCAAGTTTTAAGCATGATTAGCCCAAGGGCCACCAACACAGAGGCCCAGGTGGCGGTTTTTAATAGCTGCGCATGACTCATGCTGGGTTACTGATTTAGTTTAGTTGAGGCTAGCAGCTGCTTCTTCGCCAGCCCGATTATGCCAACGAATATGCAATATGCTACTGGTGTAAAGTAGAGTGATGATAAACGCGCCCAAAGGTCCTGTGACTGGAACGTACATGACGGCAATGGTGAAGTAAATAAGCAATACAAAACACATCCATGCCATCTGGCGTAGGTGTTGTTTATACATAGCGAGTGCAAACCCGAGTAACGGGAAGCATTTAATGCCGATGATGACGACATAGCTTGTGCCGTCTAGGGGGTGGCTAAAGCTACTGATCACTAAATAGGCGAGCAGCGCAATGTAGGCGCCTACACTGACGGCGCGCGAATATTTGCGTTTTTGTTGGTACAACATTAAAGGATCTCCAATACAGATTCGGGTGGGCGGCCAATACGGGCTTGGTTGTTATGTATAACAATGGGGCGCTCTATGAGCTTGGGGTAGCTTACCATGGCCTCAATAAGTTCACTTTGGTTGAGACTTGAGTTAGCCAGTTGCTGTTGTTTGTAGGCTTCTTCGCCCTTGCGCATCAAACTGCGGGCGTCGCTCATGTTAAGCATAACCAGTAACTGCGTGAGTTCTTCCGCGCTAGGGGGGGTGTCTAGATACAAGCGAATACTTGCATCAATGTTACGCTCTTCAAGTAGCGCCAAGGTGGCTCTTGATTTTGAACAACGTGGATTGTGGTACAGAGTGACACTCATGGTTAACGTCCTAATTTGTTGGTGACAAAAGCCACCGCGTCTGCGATCGGCATATCTTCGTTGTCGGCTTGGCGACGGTCGCGATATTCCAACATACCCGACGTTAATCCTCGGTCACCAATCACCACACGGTGCGGCAGTCCCATTAACTCGGCATCGGCGAACTTGGCTCCAGGGCGTAATGCTCGGTCATCCATAATGACGTCTACTCCTGATGCCTTTAACTGCGCATATAGGGTGTCCGTTGCCGTGCGAACCGCTTCAGATTTGTCATAGTTGAGCGGAATTAGTGCCACTTCAAAGGGGGCTAAAGCAAGCGGCCAAATAATGCCTTTTTCGTCATAATTTTGTTCAATACAGGCGGCAATCACACGGGTAATGCCAATGCCGTAGCAACCCATTTCCAAAAATTGAGTTTTACCGTTTTCGTTGAGCACCTTGGCGTTCATGGCGCGAGAGTACTTATCGCCCAATTGGAAAATATGGCCTACTTCGATGCCGCGTTTAATTTCGATTTGGCCATGGCCACAGGGACTTGGGTCGCCCTCAACTACATTGCGAAGGTCTGCCACTTGAGTGTAATCGCAATCACGTTGCCAGTTGAGGTTGCAGTGGTGGTAACCTGAGTCGTTGGCGCCGGCAGTAAAGTTTGACATGACAGTTGTAGCACGGTCGGCAATGATGTCGATACCCAGGCCTACAGGGCCAATGGAGCCGGGGGTGGTGCCTAGCTCGTCAATAATGCGCTGTTCTGGCGCCATGGTTAATGGCTCAGCGACGAGTGGGTGTTTTTCGGCTTTGATTTCGTTCATAGTATGGTCACCGCGCAATACTAAGGCAACCAAAGGCTGGTGGCCGTCATCGTTTGCGGTACCAAGCACAACTAGCGTCTTAAGGCTTTGGTTTTTCTGTAGGCCTAAAAATTCACATACCGTGTCGATGGTTTTTTGATCTGGCGTGTGCACCGTTTCCATGGTGGCATTGGCTGCGGGCCGCTCTAGGTGAGGCATTAAGGCTTCGGCTGTTTCTACGTTAGCAGCAAATTTGCTGTCAGGGTTATTGCTAAAGGCAATGTCGTCTTCACCCGACTGAGCCAACACATGGAATTCTTGTGAGGCGTCACCACCAATGCTGCCAGAATCGGCACGTACGGCGCGGAAGTCTAAACCTAAGCGGGTAAATATGTTGGTATAGGCGGTGTGCATGGCGTCGTATGTTTGCTGCAACGACTCTTGGCCTAGATGAAAAGAGTAGGCGTCTTTCATGATAAATTCACGCGAGCGCATAACCCCAAATCGGGGGCGAACTTCATCACGAAATTTGGTTTGAATCTGATAAAAGTTGATGGGCAACTGTTTGTAGCTGCTGAGCTCTTTACGTACCATGTCGGTGATCACTTCTTCGTGGGTAGGCCCCACACAAAAATCACGTTGATGGCGGTCCTTAAGACGCAACAGCTCAGGGCCGTACTGTTGCCAGCGGCCAGATTCTTGCCACAATTCAGCAGGCTGTACTGCAGGCATCAATAATTCTTGTGCGCCGGCAGCGTCGAGTTCTTGTCGTACAATTTGTTCGACTTTGCGGATGCTGCGTAGGCCGAGCGGTAGCCAGGTGTATAGACCAGACGCTAAGCGACGAATAAGTCCCGCTTTAAGCATAAGTTGATGGCTGATGACTTCGGCATCGGCAGGCGTTTCTTTTTGGGTGGCAATTAAAAATTGGCTGGCGCGCATGGGGCTGTAAATCCGATCAGGCTAAAAATAAATAAGCAGCTATTGTATGTTGCTCAGGCCGAAGGATAAATGCCTTTACCGCGTTTATTAGTAATAAAAGTCTAATTGTTGCTGTTCATGCATAATAAAGCAGTTTTGCTACTCCCTGTGAGGCGCAAAATTGGGGTATAATTTCGGGTTTTGAGATGTTTCGCTGGAGATTATCATGCCTATCTACGAATACCTCTGTCAAAGCTGCGGGTTTGGCAAAGATGTATTGCAAAAGTTGCGTGATACGCCACTCACAGATTGCCCACAATGTGGCATTGATCAGTACCGTAAGCAAATTTCTGCGGCCGGTTTTAGGCTTAAAGGTCAGGGTTGGTACGAAACCGACTTTAAAACCGGCAACAAAAAGAATTTAGCGGGCGACGCTGCCAAACCAAGCAGCCCTGCGGCCACTACTAAATAACAATTAACACATTATTTGATTCAGGAAGTAAGACTATGCGAAGCCATTATTGCGGCCAACTAAGAGCCAGCGATGTTGACCAACAAATCACCCTATGCGGCTGGGTTCATCGTCGTCGTGACCACGGTGGTGTGATTTTCTTAGACTTGAGAGACCGCGAAGGCATCGTGCAGGTGGTGTTTGACCCTGACCGTGTTGACAGTTTTGCGTTAGCCGACTCTTGCCGCAATGAGTTTGTAGTGAAGGTGCATGGTTTAGTTCGTGCACGCCCTGCAGGTACAGAAAACTCCGATATGCCAACCGGTGCAGTAGAAGTGTTGGGTCAAAAGCTTGAGATCCTTAACAAGTCAGAAACACCGCCGTTTCAGTTAGATGAACATCAATCGGTGGGCGAAGACGTGCGTCTAAAGTTCCGCTATGTTGACTTACGTCGTCCAGAAATGGCCGCGAAGCTAAAGTTACGCTCTAAAATCAGTACCTTTATTCGTAACTTTTTGGATCAAAATGGTTTTCTTGATATTGAAACCCCCATCTTGACCCGCGCTACACCCGAAGGTGCACGTGATTATTTGGTGCCAAGTCGTACCCATGAAGGTCATTTCTTTGCTTTGCCTCAATCACCACAATTGTTTAAACAGTTGTTAATGGTTGCGGGTATGGATCGTTATTATCAAATTGCCAAGTGTTTCCGCGACGAAGACTTGCGCGCAGACCGTCAGCCAGAATTTACTCAAATTGATATTGAGACATCCTTTATGGATGAAAATCAGATCATGGCCATGACCGAGCAAATGGTGGTTGAGTTATTTAAGAGTCAGATCGATGTGGATTTGGGAAGCTTCCCAAGCATGCCTTACAGCGAAGCGATGGAAGTATATGGCAGCGATAAGCCAGACTTACGCATTCCATTAAAGCTAGTCACCGTTAGCGACTTGATGACCGGTGTAGACTTTAAAGTATTCTCTGGCCCGGCCAACGATGCCAACGGTCGTGTCGCTGGTTTAAAAGTACCAAATGGTGCTAGCTTAACCCGTAAACAAATTGATATTTACACCAAGTTTGTAGGTATTTATGGTGCGCGCGGCCTAGCCTACATTAAGGTCAACAATGCCGCCGACTTAGAAGAAGGTTTACAGTCTCCTATTGTTAAATTTTTGCCAATGGATGTACGCGCAGCCTTGCTTGAGCGCTTAGACGCCAAAGATGGCGACTTAATCTTCTTTGGTGCAGACAGCGAAAAAGTGGTTAACGAAGCCTTAGGTGCATTGCGTTGCAAGCTGGGTGAAGACCTGGGATTGATGACGTGCCAGTGGGCACCTTTATGGGTGGTTGACTTCCCCATGTTCGAATCCACCTCAGACGGCGGTATCACTGCCATTCATCATCCGTTTACAGCGCCTTCATGCACCCCAGAAGAGCTTGTGGCGTCACCGCTTACGGGCTTGTCTAGGGCCTACGATATGGTGCTTAACGGTACCGAATTAGGTGGTGGTTCTATCCGTATTCACCAGCAAGACATGCAAACCAAGGTGTTTGAATTGTTGAATATTGGTGCTGAAGAACAACGAGAGAAGTTTGGCTTCTTACTCGATGCATTGAAGTTTGGTTGTCCTCCACACGGTGGCTTGGCGTTTGGCCTAGATCGTTTGGTGATGTTAATGACTGACTCTAAGTCGATTCGTGAAGTGATTGCGTTCCCTAAAACCCAAAGTGCGGCTTGTGTGATGACCCAAGCGCCGGGTGTGGTTGCCACTAAGCAATTGCGAGAGCTGAGCATCAAGCTACGCGAGAAAGTGACTGCCGAAAAAGCGGCGGAATAACGCTTAAATACCTGCGTTTTAAGTAAATAAAAAGGCTCAATGGTTAACATTGGGCCTTTTTTGTCTTTGAAATAAGCGTAAACAACAAAACTACTGTGATTTTGTACAGTATATTGTTAGTATGACCCTACGTTTTGGTAATAAGTTTCAGCAATAGGTTTGGAATACAACAATGGCGCTCATCTTAGGCATTGATCCGGGTTCCCGCATTACTGGCTACGGCATTATTAACGCTGTAGGTGCCCAGCGTAGCTACATTGCCAGTGGTCATGTAAAAGTCACCGGTGATGAACTGGCCGATCGCTTAGGTCAGATTTACCGAGCGGTGCATGAAATAATTGAAACCTATACACCACAAGAATTTGCCATAGAACGAGTGTTTATGGCGCGTAATGCCGACTCGGCGCTAAAGCTAGGTCAGGCGCGGGGTGTGGCTATGGTGGCGGCGGTAAACCACAGTTTACCCGTGGCAGAGTACTCAGCAAGGCAAGTAAAACAAGCGGTAGTGGGCACCGGTGCAGCAGCTAAGTCTCAAGTGCAGCACATGGTGGCAAGAATTCTTAAGTTACCCGGCCTACCTCAGGAAGATGCAGCAGATGCCCTAGCGATTGCCTTGTGTCATGCCAATACCAATGCCAGCTTGATTCGCTTAACCACTAGTCGAACACCGAAACAACATGCTAAAGACCTCGCCTTAACTCAGTTGCGTGGTAGCCGCGGCGGACGGGTTCGTTAACTCCAAACATCAAACAATAGGACTTGGGCCATGATCGCTCGAATTAGCGGAATTTTGTTACACAAGCAACCCGACCAAGTGGTGGTGGATGTACAGGGTGTGGCTTACGAAATTGATATTTCGTTTAACAGTTATTGTCAATTGGGTAACGAGGGTGAGGCGGTTGTGCTGCATACTCATTTTGTGGTGCGAGAAGATGCTCAGCTATTGTTTGGGTTTGTGCAGTTAGATGAACGCAGCCTGTTCCGCATTCTGATTAAGGTTAATGGCGTTGGGCCCAAATTAGGGTTAGCCATTTTGTCGGGCATGGAAGCCAAGGTCTTTTGTCAATGTGTCGACACTCAAGATGCCGCAACGCTGGTTAAAATACCCGGCGTGGGTAAAAAGACGGCTGAACGTTTGGTATTGGAGCTACGGGATAAATTAGGGCTTTGGCAAAATGCTGCAGATGGCGCGAGCCCAGCTGTGTTGGGTAAGTCGGCCGCCATGTTTGCCAATAGTGCGCAGGCTGAAGCAGAGAGCGCCTTGGTGGCGTTGGGTTATAAGCCCGCCCAAGCCACAAAGTCTGTAGCTGCAGCGCTCAAAGCCTCACCAGAAGGGCGCAGTGAAGACCTTATTAGGTTGGCCCTAAAAGGCATGATCTAACGCGTATTGATGACCATGACACAATATTGAGTAATTAACTAATGATAGAAGCCGATCGTTTTGGTTCACCACTAGAAACCATTAGCCAGCAAGGCGAGGATCACTTGGAGCGTGCCCTGAGGCCCAAGTTGTTAGCCGACTATATTGGCCAGCCTGTGGTACAAGAGCAAATGGGTATCTACATTGCCGCCGCTCAAGGTCGGGCAGAAGCCTTAGATCATACCTTGATCTACGGACCACCCGGTTTGGGAAAAACCACGCTAGCCCACATTATTGCTAACGAAATGGGTGGAGACTTAAAAAGCACCTCGGGGCCAGTATTAGAAAAAGCCGGAGATCTGGCCGCTTTGTTAACCAATCTAGAAGCCGGTGATGTGTTATTTATTGACGAAATTCACCGTTTAAATCCTGTGGTAGAAGAAATTCTTTACCCTGCCATGGAAGATTATCAACTCGATATTATGATTGGCGAGGGGCCCGCTGCGCGATCCATCAAGCTCGACTTACCTCCGTTTACGTTAGTTGGGGCTACCACCCGAGCAGGCTCACTAACCTCGCCCTTACGAGACCGTTTTGGCATTACCCAGCGTTTGGAGTATTACTCGGTTGCCGATTTAACCACTATCGTCGCACGCTCTGCAAGGTTGTCTGAAGTGCAACTAGAAACCGCAGGGGCAGAAGAAGTGGCCCGTCGTTCGCGAGGTACACCGCGTATTGCCAACCGTTTATTACGCCGCACCCGGGATTATGCCGAGGTCAAATTTGATGGGGTTATCAGTAACTCAGTTGCAGATCAGGCGCTAAACATGCTCAAGGTTGACGATTTAGGTTTTGATCACATGGACCGTTGTTTAATGTTCGCGATTATCGAAAAGTTTGCTGGTGGTCCCGTTGGTATCGATAACCTCGCTGCGGCAATTGGCGAGCAACGAGAAACCATCGAGGACGTATTGGAACCTTATTTGATACAGCAAGGTTTTATTATGCGTACCCCTAGAGGCAGAGTGGTCACAGATCGAGCCTATGAGCATTTAGGTTTTACACCCAACCCCAGCAACAATTAAGAGCAACATCTGGTATCCCATGAGGAACTTTTTAGGGCCCCGTGGTTCAAAGTTTGCGATGGGTTTGATGTAAAGGTCGCATATTGTTGTTTTATCAATGATTATGTTGGCAAAAGAGGGTTACTTAATCTATTGTTACCATGTTTTTAGCTTTGCCCCTCAAGGAATACCTATTTAATGGCAAAGCGCACAATGGGAGTCGTCTGTGGACAATAAAATGTCAGTACTTAGTTTGATCTTGAACGCCAGTTTTTTGGTGCAGTTGGTCATGCTAT
The DNA here is from genome assembly GCA_965366045.1 of uncultured Oceanospirillaceae bacterium. GTDB lineage: Bacteria > Pseudomonadota > Gammaproteobacteria > Pseudomonadales > Balneatricaceae > Njordibacter. Next base: position 1,337 of record CBDUDU010000005.1, on the reverse strand, counting down.
TGCTATTAGTTGCGTCTGTGATGTCATGGGTGATGATATTTCAGCGTCAACGTGCGTTAAGTGTTGCACGTAAAAACATGAAAGCCTTTGAAGAGCAATTTTGGTCGGGTATCGATTTAAGCCAACTGTTTCGTCAAGTGAGTGCTGAACCTAATTCTAACAACGGTGCCGAAAACATATTCAGAGCGGGTATCAAAGAGTTTACCCGTTTGCGTCAACAGACCGATGCCGATGGCGATGCAGTAATGGAGGGTGTGCAACGCGCCATGCGTGTGGCGATATCCAAAGAAGAAGAAAAGTTAGAACGACATCTATCCTTTCTGGCGAGTGTTGGTTCTACCAGCCCTTATGTGGGTTTGTTTGGCACCGTTTGGGGCATAATGAATTCCTTCCGCGGTTTGGCTAATGCACATCAAGCCACGTTGGCTACAGTGGCTCCAGGCATTTCGGAAGCACTTATTGCCACGGCAATGGGTTTATTTGCTGCTATACCTGCAGTGATCGCCTATAACCGGTTTTCTCATTCTGTGGATTCAACCTTGTCTAGTTACGAAACCTTTGCAGAAGAGTTTTCTAGCATTTTACATCGTAAAGCTCACGCGTCCGAGCTATAGGCGGCACTATGAGCGCAATTAGACGACCCCGTAGCAAGCGTCACAAGCCTAATGCAGAAATTAACGTTGTGCCTTATATTGACGTTATGATGGTGTTGCTAGTGATTTTTATGGTCACCGCACCGATGATGACACAGGGCGTGAACGTCGACTTGCCCCAAGCAAAGTCCGACCCAGTGGAAAGTAATGAATTATCCGAACCCTTAGTGGTTTCGGTAACTCGATCTGGCGACTTTTATTTGGAGTTGGGTGAAAACAATAAACAACCGGTAACGCTAGAACGTATTGGTGTGCAAGTGACCAAAATTCTTCAGCGTGCGCCCGACACGCAAGTGTTATTGCGTGGTGACCGCGCTATTGAATACGGCTTGATTGTGCGCATAATGACTGTGTTGCAACAAGCTGGTGCTCAGAGTGTTGGTTTAGTATCGGAAAGTCCGTGAAGTTAGACCATACTTACATATTACCAACCCTTATGGCCGTGGTGGTACACCTTGTTGTAGCTATGGTCTTTATAACTGAGTGGCAATCGCAAAGCCGCCGCACACCGTTGGTAGAAGTTAAGCATCGAGTCGAGGCTACCTTAATTGACCTTGATGCAGTGCTAGCGCAGCAAGATAAGCTGCAAAATGAAAAACAAGCAAAAAAGAAAGCCGCAGATAAGAAAGCCGCAGATAAGAAAGCCGCAGATAAGAAAGCCGCAGATAAGAAAGCCGCAGATAA
>CBDUDU010000004.1:0-66136 GCA_965366045.1 uncultured Oceanospirillaceae bacterium | reverse complement strand
AAGGCTGCACAACCAATAATAGCACCATCGCGCTCTATAACGCTAAAATAGTGTATTTCTGACTCGAGTAATTCACGGGATCGACGCACTAACACGCCATCATCTTCTAATGGGCGAATCAGTTGTAAAATACCACCTACGTCATCAATACAGGCGTTGCGCACCTGTTCGTAGCTTTCTTTGATGACCATGGTGCCGGAGCCGTCGCGACTAAATAACTCACTCAGCAAAGCGCCATCTTCTTGATAACTCAGTAAGTGGCCGCGGGCAACGCCGGCATCACAGGCCTTGGAGAGGACATCAATGTGCATTGACAGGTCGCTCCAGCTGTCACCGCTACTTTGATGTTGGTGTACTAAGCGGTGGCCTGCTCGGGTGAGTAACTCAGCCACTTGCTCGCCACGGGAGTTGGTGATGCCTTTGTCTGCGCCAAACACAATTAATTTATCTGCCTGTAGGCTGGCTGCAACTCGCCCTGCTACTTGTGCTGCGGCTAAGTTAAAGGTTTCACCGGTCGGCGAGTAACCTAAACAGGAAATGAGTACCAAATTTTCATCGTTAAGTTGTTTACTAATAGCCTCGGCATCCACCCTGCGGACTTCGCCGGTATAGGAAAAATCGACCCCGTTTTTAATGCCAATAGGCCGAGCAGTAATAAAGTTACCTCGGCTGGTTCTAATGCGCGAGCCTTGCATGGGTGAGTTGGCTAGACCCATGGAAAAGCGGGCTTCCAGTTGCATGGCTTGGCGACCTACAGTGGCTTGCACTAAAGCGAGCTGTTGTAGATCGGTAATGCGTAGGCCGTTGTGAAAGTTGGTTTCGAGATTAGCTTTGCTTGACGCGGCCTGAATCTGGGGTCGGCTGCCATGCACCAAAACTAACTTCACACCTAGGCTATTAAGCAGGTTTATGTCGTGAATGGTATGGGCAAAGTTGGCGTTGGCTAAGGCTTCCCCCGGTAAATAAATGACAAAGGTCCGGCCTCTGTGAGCATTAATATAGGGCGCAGAGTGGCGGAACCAGTTCACGTATTGTTGATTGGTTTCGATCACAGTAAATACCTTTAGCCTTTAAGGGTGGGATAAGTGCTATTAAGCCGCGCTAGGAGCGCGCTGTCAATCACACGAAGGGGACTATTTTAGAAAATATCCACTTCGTTTTCCGGATCCGCTTTGGTGTCTACATTGTCGCCGGTAAGTATAGGTAAACTAAAACGAAAACGTGCACCGCCATCGGGGTTGCCTGTGGCTGCAATATAGCCATTATGGGCGGTAATTATTTCTTGTACGATGGATAAACCAAGCCCCGTGCCACCCGCACCTTTTTGGTTTTACTGCTCTGAATAAACTTGTCAAAAACGGAAGCTTCTTCGCCTGGCGGGATAGCTAAACCTTGGTCGTTTACAACTAAGGTTAACAAATCTTTATTGAGATGCAGGCCTTTGGGTTGGGCGCTAACGTCGGCATCAAAAAAGATGATAATTTTTTTGCCCACGGGAGTGAACTTAATGGCATTAGACAATAAGTTAATCATCACTTGGAGAATTTTTTCTTCGTCAAAATAAGTCACCGTGTTGATGTTGGTGGGTTCAATAATCACCTGTAGCTCACGGTCGGTAATTAAACTTTTAACCTCTTGTACTGCACGAGTGATGAGTGCCGCAAGGTCACCTTGCTGCATGAAAAATTCCATCTTTCCGGATTCTAGTTTTGACAGATCCAGTAAGTCATTCAGTAACAATAATAAGCGGTTGTCACCCACCCGAATACGCTCGAAATAATGCCCTAGCTTAGCTAAATCGCCTTAATGCTCGCTTCGGCGCCATTGAGTAATAATACCACGTTGTCTTTTATGCGACCGTGGCGGTCGGGTTGGCCCAACGGCATGTCACGGATAAGAAGGCTGATGCGGTCGTAGTTGACAAGGGGGTGCTCACCGAAATCAAAAATCCGGCCTTTCCCCGTAAACGGCTTAAAAACTGGAATTCTTGCTCTTGTCTTGCAAACTCTTGATCACAAAATATTAATGGCGCCAGACTCGACTCGTAACTGCACTGATGAAGACAAATCAAATGCCCGCATGGCCTTAAAAACTTGCTGCCCCACGGCCACGTGATCTGCACATGAAAAGCTGTGTTCCAAAAAGTTAATCACCACACCAAGTTCTCCATTCGCCCTCAAAGCCATTAAGGTAATGTCGTTGGCATCTTTAAGGCCAAACTTAAGTTGCGTTATATCTGGCGCAGGTGCCAGAGACGAGTCATCCTTTGCATTCATAGTCTTGGTTTTGCTTGTATATGGTTGTGCCAAATGGAGTGTCAATCGTACTACAAAATTTACGTATAACTTGATTGTAGGGGAATTTTTCCGTTAGGGTCTACGTCTTCTAGGTAACTTTATTTGGTTTTGAGCCCCGTTTGACCGCCATAACCCTAGGGTAAATGGCCGGTGAACGAGCAATTACAGTGGTTTGGGAAAATACCGTATGGCGCTGAACGTGACGCAAGATAACTTAAATATAATTGATCCATTGCCCAATCCATTGCGGTTGCAGGTGTTTGCAAGCTTTCACGAGCTAACCCAAACAGCCGATGAAACGTCTGTTTGGGGCCAGACGGGACCACAGCGACAATTATTGCAAGTGCTAGCGGCAAGCCCGTTTGTCGCACAGGTATTGAGTCTTAACGAACAATGGTTAGATTATGACTTGCTCACCGCTAGCTACACTAAAAGCGGCTTGGCTGAAGATCTGCATGATCAAGTGGCGGAAATTTCCAGTGAACTACAGTTACAGCAAACCATAAGGCAGTTTAGAAAGTGCCATCAAGTACGGTTGATTTGGCGTAATCGCTGCCGGCTTGGTACTAGTGCCGAATTAGTGCAAGAACTGTCTAATTTGGCCGACGTTTGTGTGGCTAGTGCATTGCAATGGTTGCACCAAGACAGTGTTGCTCAATGGGGCCAGCCCACTGGCCATGACGGCCAACCTCAGTCGTTGTTGGTGCTGGGTATGGGTAAGTTAGGCGGCGGCGAGCTCAACTTGTCGTCGGACATTGACTTGATTTTCAGTTACCCCGAAGGCGGTGAAACCCAAGGTGGCAAACGCAGTATCGATAACCAACAGTTTTTTATCCGTTTAGGGCAACGCCTGATTCAGGCCATTGATACGGTGACTGTTGATGGGTTTGTATTTAGGGTGGATATGCGGCTGCGGCCCTATGGCAGTAGCGGGGCATTAGCTTTGAGCTTTTACGCCATGGAGATTTATTACCAACAGCAAGGCCGTGAATGGGAAAGATATGCTTTCATCAAAGCGCGGGTGATCGCGGGTGACGATATTGCAGGGGCTCAATTACTCCGTTTGTTGCGGCCCTTTGTGTATCGGCGTTATCTTGATTTTAGTGCCATCGAGTCACTGCGCAGTTTAAAACAAATGATTGCCAGTGAGGTGCGCCGTCGAGGTTTGCAACAAAATGTTAAGTTAGGTACTGGGGGCATCCGCGAAGTCGAATTTATCGCTCAGGCCTTCCAGTTGATTCGCGGCGGTCGCGATCAACGGCTGCAAACGACCAGCTTGATGGCGGTACTGGATCTGCTGCCAGAGTGTGCGGGGCTCGATAGTGATGACGTCGAGCAGTTGCGTCGACATTATTGGTTTCTGCGGGATGTGGAACATGCATTACAAGCAGTGCAAGACCAACAAACGCAAGACCTCCCTGAGCAAGAATTAGAGCAAGCGCGTGTGGCCTTTGCCTTGGAATTTGCCGATTGGCAAGGTTTACAGCAGGCCATTGATCAAGCCCGAGGTTTTATACATCAACAATTCGAACTGGTAGTTGAAGTTAAAGAAGATGCTGAATCTTTGATGCCGGATGATGAGCTGACGCACCTTTGGCAACAAATCACACACGCAAGCCTGGCCAACGATCAGATGCCGCAACAGCCCCAGTGGCAAGCCATTTTGGACGCCGCAGGATTTGCAGACACCCATCGTAGTTTGCAGCACCTGTGGGCATTACACCAAAGCCGTGCTGCACAAACGATGCAGCCAATAGCGCAAGAACGATTGGCGCTGTTGATGCCACAAATATTATGTCTTGCTGCCCAGCACCTAGACCCAGCGGTGACTTTGTCTCGGGTATTGGTCTTGATAGGAGCAGTGCTGCGGCGGTCGGTTTATTTAGTGTTATTGCTAGAAAACCCGGGAGCCTTAAGGTTGTTGGTTGAACTGTGCGCGGCTAGTTCCTGGTTTGCAGATTTTTTGGCGCGCCAACCGTCGTTGTTGGATGAATTACTAGACGTTAATAGCTTATTTCATGTGCCTGATGCGGTGGCGCTCAAGCAAGAGTTAGAGCAAAATTTGTTGCGTCTGCCAGAAGACGATACCGAACAATTGATGGAGGCCCTGAGGCATTTTAAGCATGCCCATTTGTTACGTATAGCGGCTAACGAAGTTACCGGGCGATTATCGCTCATGCAGGTGAGCGACCAGCTAACTTTCGTCGCCGAGGCTGTTATGGGGCAAGTGATGCACCTGGCGTGGCGCGAGTTAGGAGAACGCCACGGTAACCCCCAAAACCAACATGGCGCATGTGATAATTTCATTGTGGTTGGCTACGGTAAAGTTGGGGGCTGGGAATTAAGTTATGGCTCAGATTTGGATCTAGTGTTTGTTTACGATATGCCCTCTCAAACGGAAACGGATGGCCCCAAACCCATTGCTAACAGTGTGTTTTTTACCCGTTTGGGCCAGCGCATGATTAACTACCTTAATACGGTCACCGGTGCTGGGCAGTTGTATGAAGTGGATATGCGCTTAAGGCCAGATGGCGCCAAGGGATTATTAGTGTCGAGCCTAACAGCGTTTACGCAATACCAATTGCATGAAGCTTGGACTTGGGAGCATCAAGCCCTAGTACGCGCAAGGCCTATCGCAGGCAGTCAAAGCTTAGCGCAGGCGTTTCTTAAAGTACGCCAGCAGGTGTTAGGCCAGCCTAGAGAACCGCAAGAGCTACGCCAAGAAGTAGTGTCTATGCGTAACAAAATGCGTCAGCAGTTGGCAACCAAACCTAGTGCCGACGGTAAGGTGCATGAGTTCCATTTAAAACAGGACGAAGGCGGCATCGTCGACATTGAGTTTATGGTGCAATATGCAGTGCTAGCCCATGGGCAAAGTCAGCCTGAGCTACTGACCCACACCGATAATATCCGCATTTTAGAAGGCCTAGAATCACAGGGACTGATGCCTGCCGAACAAGCTCACAGCTTACGCGAGGCTTATCAGCTAATGCGCTCCGTAGAGCATCGGCTAACCTTGCAAAACCAAGCGGGCAAAGTGTCAGCAGATGAGCTGTTTGAGCAACGCCAAACGGTGAAAGGTATTTGGCAAAAAATGATGGTGGACTGCTCGGGTCAGTAGATCGACGGGCTGTTGGCTGGCCGCGTTTTAAAGCGCCGGTGAAGCCACAAATATTGGCTTGGATAGCGGGAAACTTGTGCCTCTATAGCCGCATTTAAACAGGCCGCATCTTGCTCGGCATTGCCACTTGGGATGCTGGATAACGTGTCGCTAATGGCGAGCTGGTAGTGGGCGTCTTGGTTAATGCGGTGGTGGCTAAACTGCAATACTTTTGCGCCCGTTGCTTGAGCGAGGCGGCTGACGATAGGGCTGGTGGCCGCATCGACCCCAAAGAAAGGTGCAAATACGGAACGCTCAGGACCAACGTCTTGATCTGGGGCTAACCACACGATTTTGCCTTGTTTTAATAACCGCATCACCTGGCGTATGTCGTCACGTTCTACCATGCCCGGTAGATGGCGTAAACGGCCGCCACGGATGATGGTATCCATTAAGGCGTTACCATGGCGTTGATAGGTTGCATAATAGGGGTGGCTAGGCGCAAGTAATATGCCCCCAAGGTCTAGACTGGTGTAGTGAGCGCCCACTAACAGCACGCCGCGACCCTCAGACTGAGCTTGGTCAATCAACTCGGAGCCAGTCATGGTGACACGTTGGTTGAAGGTATGGCGGGAACTCCACCAAGCCATTGCGGTCTCAATTACACCCACACCGTTATCGGCAAAGGTGGCTTGCACTAAGCAGCTTTGTTGGTGCCGGCTTAGGTGCGGAAAACAAAGTCTAATATTGGTTTCTGCAATCCCCCGTCTGCGCCCGGATAACTGATACAATAGCCATCCAATGGCTCTACCCACTGCCATACGCCAGCGCCACGGTAACATAATGGTGATGCGTAAACAGGCCAGCCCCAGCCATATGGCCCAATATTTAGGCCCGCAAAAACGGTGTAGTGAAGGCAAGTCTGATGGGGTGGTGGGGTTAGGCATGTTAGGTGTATGAGAAATAGCCACGGCTAGTATAAATTTGAACAGAGCTGCAGTTTACACCGAGCTCGCCTTTGAAACTAGGTTTGCGATGTTATCTAAGGATCAGAAATGACCGACCCACAGAACCCACCTACTACTGAGTCCCCTGCTGGCCAGCCCATGAGCGCGTGGAGCGCTTACCGACGTTTGCTGGGTTATGTTATGCAACATGGCCTCATCTTTACGCTGAGTATTGTTGGTTTTGTCTTGTTCGCCGCCACCCAACCTGCCTTTGCTAGCCTCATGGAATATATGGTGGATAGCGTTGAACAAAATGATCAACAAGCACGTTTGCTGATTCCGACCGCGGTGTTAGGCATATTTCTTGTGCGTGGCGTGGGTTTTTTCCTGGGCAATTACGGCATCACCTATGTGGCACGCAGGGTGATTCACCAGCTGCGGCTAGACATATTTGACCGCTTGCTGGTATTGCCAGCACGTTTCTATCATCGTAATACGTCGGGCACTTTGTTGTCTAAATTGACCTTTAACGTTGAACAGGTGACCGGTGCAGCCACAGAAGCCTTAAAAATATTTGTCCGTGAGGGTCTCACCATTGTGGGTTTGCTAACCTATATTGTCTACCTTAACTGGCAGTTGTCGTTGGTGTTTCTCACCATTGGCCCGTTTATTGGCTGGGTGGTTAATAAGGCCTCTAAGCGCTTTAGAAACATCAGTTCTAATTTACAAGACAGTATGGGGCAGGTGACGGCGAGCGCCAGCGAAGCCATTAAAGGCTATGAAGTGGTGCGTGTGTTTGGCGCGCAGCAGCAAGAGCAACAACGATTTGCCCAAGCCAGCAATAATAACCGCCAACAAGCCATGAAACTGGCACTGGCAGAATCCATTTCTACCCCTTTAGTGCAAATGATTGTGGCTATGGCCATGGCGAGTTTGATTTATTTAGCCTTGCACCCCAGTATTATCGACACTATGACCGCAGGCCAGTTTATCGCCTTCATCACCGCTGCGGGCATGCTGACCAAGCCGTTACGCTCGATGACCGAAATCAACAGCATTTTGCAGCAGGGTATTGCAGCGTCACAAAGTATCTTTTCTTTGTTAGACGAAACGCCAGAATTAGACCAAGGTAAAAAACACATTAGCAGGGCGCGAGGTCATCTGCGCTTTGAACAGGTTGATTTTAGTTACGACAGCAAGCCCGTGCTAGAAAAAGTGAATATTGACATTAAAGCCGGCCAAGTGGTGGCTTTGGTGGGGCGTTCAGGCAGTGGCAAGTCGACCTTGGTCAACTTGTTGTTACGCTTTTACGAACCCCAAGCGGGGCGCATTTTACTGGATGGCGATAATATTCAGGACATTGTACGTACCGACTTACGGCGGCAAGTGGCGTTGGTTAATCAGCAAGTGGTGCTGTTTAACGGCACCATTGCCGACAATATTGCTTACGGAGCTATGCACGACGCCAGTGCAGAGCAAGTGACCGCAGCGGCTACGGCGGCTCGAGTGACTGAATTTACCCAACGTATGCCCAACGGTTTAAATACCTTGGTGGGCGAGTCGGGCGTGTTATTGTCTGGCGGACAAAGGCAGCGCATTGCTATTGCCCGGGCCTTGCTTAAAAACGCGCCGCTACTGGTATTGGATGAAGCTACATCGGCCCTAGATACTGAGTCGGAACGGCACATTCAGGCAGCGTTAGATGAAGTTATGCAAAACCGTACCACCTTGGTGATTGCCCATAGACTGTCCACCATTGAACAAGCCGATGTGATTTTAGTGATGGACCAAGGCCAAGTGGTTGAGCAAGGCGATCACGCTCAACTGTTGGCTAAGCAAGGCTTGTACGCACACCTACATCAACTTCAGTTCCGCTCGGCTCAGGATTAATTTAGGAGTCTATAAGGGGTCTTCCGTTAAAGTACGTGGTGTAAAACGTTGGTTAAAAGCCTGCCAGTATTCGTGGCAAGGCCTGCTGTTTGCGTGGCGTAACGAAACCGCATTTCAGCAAGAATCCTTGGCTCTATTAGTGCTGTTGCCGCTGTCCTTGTAGTGGCCAGAAACTGCACTGGAAAGCGCTATTTTGATGCTCAGTTTGTTTGTGGTGTTGATTGCCGAATGACTCAACACCGGTATTGAGGCGGCGGTTAACCGCCATACTCACGAACGTCACCATTGGTCTGGCGTTGCTAGAGATGTGGCTGCGGCTGCGGTATTGCTAGCCCTGTTACAGTGTCTGTTAGTTTGGAGCTTGGTGCTATTTTTCTAACGGCGTTTCGATATGCTGCTTAAGTATGGCATTAATCTGTGATCGCACCGGCAATGGACTGTAATGATCGCGGGCGTGGATAAAAGCGGCTTCGCAGAGTTGCTGGTGGTCTTGTGCCGCTAGCTCGATGGCCTGTTGTAACGCGTCGGCTAAACTAAATGCGTCAATATCACACAAGAGCCCATTGACTTGATGTTCAATAATGCCTTGTGGGCCACCACAGCGGGTGGCTACCACTAAGCGTTTGCGGGCCATGGCTTCGATCACCACCATACCAAAGGTCTCGCCACGAGATGGCACACACACAATGTCGGCTGCATCGATAAACGCATCACGTTGCGCATTGCTTACCCAGTCGAGCCTCTGGGTGATGTGGCTAAGGCCTAAACTGTTGATGAGGCGATTTACTTTTTTATGCCAACGACCTTTGCCAGCAATCACTAATTTAAATAACACTTGGCGTTGTTGTAGAATATGGGCGGCCTGTAATAACAAGTCCTGACCTTTGGTGCGTCTGAGTACGCCCATGGTGGCGATTACCGGTGGTTGATGTGGCTTGCGAGTGGCAGGCTCACTAGCGCTCAATTCCACTAAGTTGGGAATCACCTCTAAGGGACCAGTGTAGCCTTGTTGACGGGCAAACTCTGCCAACACTGGCGACACGCAAACCAGTAAGTCGGCTGCCATAATGCCTTTTGCAGTGTAGCTATGTAGCACTAATACCAGTTTGCACTGGGCCGGCATGGCGGCTCGAGCGAGGTCGGCGTCTATGGGTTTGTGCACAATCACCAATTGCGCACCCTGTTGCGAAAACAGCTGTGTTAACCGCTTGATGGCAATGTTTTTAAGCCACGGCAAGCGGGTGCGTGGGTAATCAAGAAACGTATATGGTAGTTGCCTTTGTTCAAATAGGCTCTGTAATTGTGCTTTAGGGCGTATGACGGAAGTGACTTGATGGCCTAATTGGCGTAAATTATCGCTGTAATGTAAAAAAGTCTGCTTAGGGCCACCTAAGTCTTTGCCAGAAATCAGATTGACGATCTTCATGTATGGGGCGTCATGCAAATGGATGAACGGCTAGTCTATCAAACATAAGGTTATTTTGTACCCGTGCCAGTCTTCGTTTATACCTGCTTGTGTTATTTGTTATTGCCCGTTGGGGTAGTGGCTCACCTGTTGTTCATCTGGCGTCGGCCAGAATTTCGCCAAGGTTTTTGGCAACGTTATGGTTGGTTGCCTAATGAACAGCACCGCCCGGTGTTGGTTCATGCTGCCAGCATAGGAGAGTTAAACGCCATTGCCCCACTCATTGAGCGCCTGCTCAGTGAATTAATGCTCCCCGTGTTAGTCACCACCACCAGCGTTACCGCTCAAGCTCGATGCCAGCAGCTATTTGGTCACAACGAACGTGTAAGTCATGGCTTTTTACCGCTGGATCTAGGCCTTGCCAATAGCTTAATGTTACGTCGGGTTAATCCTCGCGCGGTGTTGTTGGTAGAGACCGAATTGTGGCCTAATTTGATTGTCCAGTGCGCCAGACGCAAGGTGCCAACGGTGTTGGTTAATGGGCGTATGTCCGCCCGTTCGGCCAAGGGTTATCAACGCTTTAAGGTGTTGCTTGCGCCAATGTTACGGCAGCTTAGCCACGTATTGGTGCAGGATCAGGCCAGCGCACAACGTTTTATACAGTTAGGCGCACCAGCAGCATCGGTGCTCGTATTAGGTAGTCTAAAATACGATTTACAATTGCCTGCAGTAAAGCAGCAGCCCTTAGTCACTGAATTATTGTGCCGTGATTTGTGCTGGGTGTGTGGCAGCACTCGTAACGGTGAAGAGTCGGCGCTGCTGCAGGTTTGGTCACAATTGCCTGCCGAGCTCAGTGGCACCTTGGTGTTGGTGCCGCGGCATCCCCAACGGTTTGAGGAAGTGGCGGACCTGTGTGCACAGTCGGGTTTTGTATGGGCGCGGCACAGTCAGTTAGCCGAGTTAGCTGGCGCTTTTAAACAGGCTCAGGCACAACAACAAAAACGCGTGTTGTTAGTAGATAGCATGGGTTTGTTAGTGGACTATTATCGCTGCGCCGATTTGGTGTTTGTGGGCGGTAGCTTGGTAGACACCGGAGGTCACAACCCATTAGAGGCGGCGGCCTTAGGTAAGCCGGTGGTGATGGGCCCCAATTGTTTTAACTTTGCCCAAGTGTGCGACCAACTAGAGCAGGTACGAGGGTTAATGATCACTACCAATGCTAGCCTGTTGGCAGATATCAGTCGCTTGCTGAGTGACTTGGAGTTGCGCCAAGGTATGGGTGTTGCAGGCCAAGCTTTAGTGGATTCTAAAAAAGGTGCTTTAGATCGGCATTTTGCTGTACTCAACAGCATGCTCGTTAATGTTTAAGCTGCGCAGTTGGCATGCCTTTAGTGGCTTTAGTTTTTTGTTGGTGTTGTTGCCATTATTAACGGCTGTGGGGGCATTTTTATCCTACACAGAACAGGCTCAGTGGGCGCTATACGTGCAGGATTCGTACACTTGGCGGGTGATTTGGTTTTCTTGGTGGCAAGCCACTTTATCTACTGTCATTAGTTTAGTTTTAGCTTTATTGGTCGCCCGCTCGTTAGCCCGTAGACCGCATTTTATGGGCCGTTGGTTAATGTTGCGCTGTTTTAGTGTGGCCCTAGTGGTACCGAGCATTATTGCCGTTTACGGCATCATTTTATTACATGGTAAACAAGGTTATGTAAATCAGCTGTGGCACTGGTTAGGTGGGCAACCACGCAGTTACGTGTACGGTTTAGTGGGCATTCTATTGGCCCACGTATTTTTTAATCTACCTCTTGCGGCGCGTATTTTCTTACAGCGTTTAGAAGCCATTGCGCCGGAAACTTGGCGCTTATCCAGCCAACTCGGTATGAGTTCCACCGGCCTTTGGCGCCACATTGAATGGCCCCATCTCAAAGGTGTTTTACCGCAACTGGCTGCCATGATTTTTGCCTTGTGTTTTACCAGTTTTGCCATTGTCATGACCTTGGGTGGGGGGCCAAAAGCCACCACCATTGAAGTAGCCATTTTCCAAGCCATTAGGTTTGATTTTGACATGGCAAAAGCCGTGTACTTGAGCCTTTTGCAAATTATATTTTGTGGTTTTATTTTATGGTGTGGCCTACGCTTAGGGCGTCCTATTGATATGTTCGCCAGTCAAGGTATAGGCCATAGCAAGCTGTCTCTGCGGCCGGATACTCAATCACTAATGGGAAAAATGCATGATGCGGCAGTGTTATTGCTAGCCACCCTGTTGGTATTAGTGCCGTTAGTAGCGGTGGTGATTGCGGGCATTAACGATGCTTGGTTGCAAGTGCTGCTGGATGTGCGCCTATGGCGCGCTTTTGTGAACAGCTTGTGGGTTGCCCTAAGCTCGGCCTTGCTGAGTCTGTTGATGGCATGGGGTTTGGTGTTGGCGCAACGTTATTGGCGACAACGTCATCGTCTTGCTGCGGAGGCTGTTGAGTGGACAGGCTCCATCATTTTAGTGGTGCCGCCGTTAGTGTTGGCCACGGGGCTATTTATTGGTTTGCGACCCCATGTGGACGTGTTTGCCATTAATTTGTATGTGGTGGTGTTGGTTAATGCCCTTATGGGCCTGCCGTATATGTTGCGGGTGTTGTCCGTGGCGTATGTCAAAGTAAGTAGCGACTATGATCGCTTGTGTAGCAGTTTGGCGATTTACGGTTGGCACCGTTTACGACAGGTAGAGTGGCCTATATTGCGGCGCCCCATAGGTCTGGCTATGGCGCTGGTGGCGGCCATGTCTGCTGGAGATTTAGGTGTAGTGGCTTTATTTGGTAGTCCAGACATTCAAACCCTGCCTTTGTTAATGTATCAGCGTTTAGGCAGTTATCAGGCCGACGCAGCTGGGGTGACGGCAGTGTTATTGCTGGGCTTGAGCTTAACTCTATTTTTAGTATTAGAACGCGCCTTAGGAGGCCCCCGTGATTGAGTTGAAACATGTTCGTTGTGGCATTGGTGAGCAGCAATTCCACTATGACTTGCAGTTACCAGAGGGCGAAATTGTGGCAGTGATGGGCGCCAGTGGGGCAGGTAAGTCGACCTTGCTCAATTTACTCGCTGGATTTATCAAGCCAGACTCTCAGGTGGACGGTGAAGGGGAAATTTACCTAGGAGGTGAGCGTGTAGACACCCTTGAGCCGTCGCAACGGCCTATGACGAGTTTGTTTCAAGAACATAACTTGTTTGCCCATATGAGTGTTTATCAAAATCTGGCGTTAGGCATTCGCAGCAATCTTAAACTCACTACTCAAGAACAACGGCAAGTGGAGCAAGCCTTAGACCAGGTGGGCCTAGCTAATATGGGCAGCCGGCTACCAAAACAACTGTCGGGCGGGCAGCGTCAGCGGGTGGCTTTAGGTAGGGCCTTAGTGCGTCGCAAACCGTTATTGTTGCTGGATGAGCCGTTTAGCGCGCTAGACCCCGCTTTACGTCAAGATATGACCATGTTGCTAAAAACGGTGTGTCAGCAACATCAGTTGTCGGCCTTAGTGGTGACCCATGAGCCAAGGGATGCGCTGGCATTAGCACAGCAAGTGGTGTTCATTGCCCAAGGTCAGGTGCATTGGCAGGGCACTAGCGAAGATTTTTTGCAGCAAACTGATGCCCGTATCAAAGCCTATTTAGGTGAAAACTGCTAGGCTATAGGATAATTTATAATGTCTCTCGAAATCGACATGCCTCAACATAATTCAAATACCAGTGCTGGTCCGGTGCCTCAAAAGCCCCATGAACTGGACCATAAACACCATATTGTGGTGGTGGGTGCCGGTATTTCGGGCCTCACTAGTGCGTGGTTTTTACAGCAACAAGGGTTTTCTGTCACCGTTTTAGAAGCCGGTAATCAAGTGGGTGGCAACTTACAAACGGTGAGTCATCACGGTTGTCTGTGGGAGCGTGGCCCTAACTCTTTTATTAATAATCGCCCGGCTATGGCTCTGTTAATACAACAAGTAGGTTTACAACCCCATTTAGTGCTAGCAGAGCCTTCGGCCCATCGACGTTTTATTGGTAAAAAAGGCCGTATGTTGGCGCTACCGATGAGCCTATTTGGTGCCCTAACTACGCCAGTGTTGAGTCTGCTCGGCAAATTACGCTTATTAATAGAACCCTTTTTTAGCAAGGCCACTCAGGAAGAGTCGATTGCCCAGCACGTACGCCGGCGCTTAGGACCAGAAATGCTAGATTGGCTCATCGATCCATTTATTTCAGGCGTCTTTGCAGGCGATCCCGATCAACTGTCGGTGCGTGCCGCGGTGCCCAAAGTGTATGACTTAGAAAAACAATATGGTTCCATGATTGTTGGCGGCTTGGCTAAAATGCGAGCCAAAGCCAAACAAAAGAAGCAGGATCAGGGTTTGGGGATTGAATCGCTGGATGGCGCCATGATGAGTTTTGCGCAAGGATTGCATCAACTGCCCCAGGTAGTGGCCCAGCAATTGGGTGCAGCGGTACAGTTGAATACGCAAGTGGATAGCCTTAGTTTTAGTGCTGAATTTGGTTATCAAGTGTGTTCTGGAGACCAAATTTGGCAGGCGTCTCAGGTGGTGTTAGCGATTCCTGCGGCACAGGTGGCACGGTTAATAGATGACTTGCAGCCTCTCGATGCTGAATTGCATTCACGTGCCCAAGACTGTTTGCAACAAGTAGACTATCCGTCAGTGGCGAGCATCAGTATGGCCTTTAATAAACAACAGATTAGCCACCCGTTAAATGGCTTTGGTTGTTTATTGCCCACCAAAGAAGCTAAACAAACCCTCGGTGTGCTGTTTCCCTCTAGTATTTTTGCCAACCGTTGCCCAGATGATCAGCATTTATTAACGGTGTTTATTGGTGGCGGTCGTGGCGCTGAAGCGATGACGCTTACGCCAGATCAGCGCTTACAATTAGTGGTGCAGGAGTTAGCGGGCTATTTAGGTATACAAGGCCAACCCTTGTGGCATGAAGAGAGCTTGTGGCCCCACGCCATTCCACAGTATAAATTAGGCCACCTGCCCAAAGTGGCTCTAGTGGACGAAGCCTTGGCGCAATTTCCGGGATTACATTTACGCAGTAATTGGCGAGACGGGGTGGCGTTGGGTGATTGTGTAGAAAATGCGTATCAATTAGCACAAGATATTGGCGCCAGACCATTATAACTAGAGAAATCCTATGCAAAAGCCCGATTACAGGCCCCAGTTTAAGCGCCCTGATGTACGTATCGAGCACCAAGAAACGGTGTATCAGGGGTTTTATCAGGTGCAAAAGCTGAGTTTGAAGCACCGCCTATTTAATGGTGGCTGGAGTCGAGAACTGTCGCGAGAGTTAGTTGTGCGATTGCCGGCTGTGGCGGTATTAATGTACGACCCAAAACGTGATCAAGTGGTGCTGATTGAGCAGTTCCGTGTGGGAGCTATGGCCCATGAAGACGGTCCATGGCAGCTAGAAATGGTGGCGGGTATGATTGATACCGACGAAACACCTGAACAAGTGGCTGTGCGTGAGTGCGAAGAAGAGTCGGGTGCTAAAGTTGCGCTAGAGTCACTAGAACTAGTGTGTAAGTATTTGGTGACGCCGGGCGGCAGCAATGAAAGCCTCAATATTTATTGTGCACCGGTAGATGCAAGTCAGGTCACCGGCGTGCATGGTTTGCCCACCGAGGGAGAAGACATTAAGGTGCAAGTCATCGATCGAGAGGCGTTATGGGGCATGCTCGAACAAGGCAAGCTTACCAATGCGGCCACCATTATTGTCATTCAATGGCTGCAACTACACCATCAACGCTTACAGGCGCAGTGGAATAATTCATGAGTTTACGTATTGCCCAGATTACCGACTGCCACTTACAGGCCGATGAGACGACCTTATACAAAGGCGTTAATGCCGACCTTCATTTAGACCAGTGTCTGGCTTGGTTGGCATCTCAAGCTGAGGTAGACCTATTGGTGCTAACGGGCGACCTGAGTCATTTTGGCAGCATCGATGCTTACCAACGACTCCAACACAAAGTCAGCGCTCTGGGCATCAGCAGTATTTGGCTAGCAGGAAACCATGACGATGGTGAGGCCATGCAGCGAGTGTGTGGTCAAGCAGTACAGCAAGTGCGTAGTTTTGATTATGACGGTTGGCAATTACTTACCGTGGATACTAATCATGCAGCCGATGGCCAAGGTGGCGGCAGTGTATCGGCGGCCAGTTTGAGGGCCTTGGACCAGGCCTTAATCGCCAGCAAAGAGAAGTCCGTGTGCCTGTTTATGCACCACAATGCAGTAGCGGTCAATTCCGCTTGGCAAGATGATGTTATGTTGGCCAATGCCGATGAGTTTAACGCCCTTATATCTGCCCATCCTCAGGTAAAAGCCGTGGTATGTGGTCATGTACATCAGCAATTCGATCAACCCTTGGGCAGAGCGCGATATTTAGCGACCCCCTCGAGCGCTTTTCAATTTAGTTGCCAACAATATCATTTTCATGTGGACCCTGAACTGGGCCCAGGCTTTCGCTTATTGCAGTTAACGCCGACGGGCGAGTTTCACACCCAAGTGCACCGCCTAGCCAAATTATAACTATACAGAGTCTCGACTATGGCACCGGTTTATATTTATTTACATGGCTTTAACAGCTCCCCGGCCTCCCATAAAGCCCAGCAATTCAAGCGGGCCATTAGCCAGATGCAGCCTGAAGCTCGTGTGGTGATCCCGGAACTGTCGCCTTGGCCTGCCCAAGCAATGCAACAAGTCGAATCCATAGTGGCGGATGTGACACCCACGCCGAGCGCACCTTTGGTATTTTTAGGCAGCTCGTTAGGTGGCTACTACGCCACTTACTTGGCCCAAAAATATGCTGCTAGGGCGATTTTAATTAACCCCGCCGTGCGGCCCTACGAGTTATTGGCAACCATGCTCGGGCGCCAACAAAATATGTACACCCAAGAGGTGTACCAGCTCACTAGCGAACACATGCAGCAACTGATAGATCTTAAAGTACAAAATTTGACGGTAGCAAAGCAATTGCTGGTACTATTACAAACAGACGATGAGGTGTTAGATTATCGTTTGGCCGCACACGCCTACTTGGGTGCTGAGGTAGACATCGAACAAGGCGGCGATCATGGTTACCAAAACTTTGATCAACGATTGCCACAAATATTGGCGTTTGTGGCTCAGCAACACAACCAATAAATCCCTAATCAAGCGATCACGGACAAGACGAAATAACACATGGCACAAGATAACTATACCGCAGACTCTATCGAAGTACTGAGCGGCCTAGACCCGGTTAAAAAGCGCCCAGGCATGTACACCGACACTAGCCGCCCTAACCATCTAGCTCAAGAGGTTATCGACAACTCCGTGGACGAAGCCTTGGCTGGCCATGCTGATCAAATAGACGTTATCTTACATAGTGATCACTCACTAACCGTGGTTGATAATGGCCGCGGAATGCCGGTAGATATTCACGCCGAAGAAGGCGTGAGTGGCGTGGAATTAATCCTCACACGTTTGCATGCGGGTGGTAAGTTCTCTAACAGAAACTATGAGTTTTCTGGGGGGCTGCACGGTGTAGGTATTTCGGTAGTGAATGCGCTGACGTCGGCGTTGGAAGTTAAAATTCGGCGCGGCGGCCAAGTGCATCGTATTAGCTTTGCCGATGGCCATAAAGTCAGCGAGTTAGAAGTAATTGATACCGTAGGTCAGCGCAACACGGGTACCAGTGTTAGTTTTATGCCTGACCCACAGTATTTTGACTCGCCAAAATTCTCCGTTGCCCGCTTGAAGCATGTATTAAGAGCTAAAGCCGTTTTATGTAGTGGCCTCAGGGTCACCCTCTTAGACCTAACTAGCGCGTCTAAAGAAAAACACGAATGGCACTATGAAGCGGGCCTAGAAGATTATTTATTAGGGGCTAACGAAGGCTACAACTGCCTACCCGAGACGCCTTTTGTAGGCAGCCGAAAAAGTGAGATCGAAGCTGTGGATTGGGCTGTACAATGGTTGCCAGAAGGGGGTGATTTGACCCAAGAAGGTTACGTTAACCTGATCCCTACGGCCCAAGGCGGCACCCATGTTAATGGTCTGCGTAGCGGTTTGTTGGATGCGCTGCGCGAATTCTGCGAAATACGTACGTTATTACCCCGTGGTGTAAAGATAGGCCCAGAAGATATTTGGGATCGATGCTGTTTTGTGTTGTCGGTAAAAATGCAGGACCCCCAATTTTCTGGCCAAACTAAAGAACGTTTGTCGTCTCGCCAAATTGTTGCCTATGTATCGGGCGAGGTTAAAGATGCCTTTAGCTTGTGGCTCAACAAACATACGGCCGAAGGTGAGTTGTTAGCCGAGTTGGTGATCAATCACGCTCAAAAGCGCTTGCGGGCTGGTAAAAAAGTAACTCGTAAAAAAATTACTCAAGGCCCGGCATTGCCCGGTAAATTGGCCGATTGTAGTGGTACAGATGCTAGTCGTGGCGAACTGTTCTTGGTGGAGGGTGACTCTGCTGGTGGTTCTGCTAAACAAGCCCGCGAGCGAGAATTTCAGGCCATTATGCCCTTGCGCGGTAAAATTCTTAATACTTGGGAGGTCGATTCAGGCCAGATTTTAGCTTCCCAAGAAGTGCACGACATCGCTGTGGCGATTGGGGTAGATCCAGGTGCCGAGGATCTAGAAGGCCTAAGGTACGGCAAAATATGTATTTTAGCCGACGCCGATTCCGACGGTTTACACATTGCCACCTTGCTGTGTGCTTTGTTTGTGCGCCACTTTAAGCCGTTGGTGGCAGCGGGACATATTTATGTGGCGATGCCGCCTTTGTACCGCATTGATATTGGCAAAGAAGTGTTCTACGCCTTGGATGAAAGCGAGAAGCAAAGCGTATTGGATCACATCGAAGTCGAGAAGAAACGCGGCAAGGTTAATGTGCAGCGGTTTAAGGGCCTGGGTGAAATGAATCCTTCTCAGCTGCGGGAAACCACCATGAAGCCGGATAGTCGCCGTTTAGTTCAGTTAAGCTTAGAAGCGGGTGATGGCACTATGGAAGTGATGGATATGCTATTGGCCAAAAAACGCTCTGGTGATCGTAAGTCTTGGCTCCAAGAGAAGGGCAATTTAGCCGAAGTTGACTGATTCAATACAGCTTCTTTGCATTCCTTTGCAGTGTCTACACTCACACTTGCAAAGCAGTTCTTATAATGGAGCCATCCCAATGAGGGACTTACATTACTTAGGAGTAAGACCATGAACAAATCAATCAAGCGCGCACTAATCATCATCCCTTCAATCGCCTTGGCGGGCGTGTTTGCCACCGGTGCGGTAATGGCCGACGGCAAAGACTGCAAGCGTGGTAACGGCCATGATGGCAAAGGCAAGCAGAGCATGGGTCATAAAGGCGGCAAAAAGGGCGGCATGATGGCCCATCGCATGGCTAAGAAACTCGACCTCACCGACGCCCAACAAGATGCCATTAAAGACATCATGCAGGCCCAGCACCAAGACGCTAGTGGCCAACACCAGGCCATGGCAGCAGCCTTAGCTGAGTTGGCGCAACTAGAAGCCGGTAGCGATGCATACATTGCCAAAGCGAAAGCTATTGGTGCTATACAAGGCGACGCCATGGCGCAGCGCTTAATTAATAAAGCGGACGTTGAGCAACAAGTGCAAGCGCTGCTCACCCCAGAACAGTTGAAAAAGTACCAAACAATGCACGCTGCTATGGCCGAGCGCCGTGCTGAACGTATGCAAAAGCACCACAATAATGCTGATCACACGAATTAGCCAGATCACCGGTTCCCACGTTTCAGCATGCTGACTTACTGGATTGGCAAGTTGCCTTGTTTGGCATGTTGAATGATTTGTTTGGTTGTCGCGCGGATATGATCTTCTGCAGCTAAAGCTGCACGTAGTTCATTACCATCCATGGCAGCAAGATAGATTGCTTGATGCTCGGTATGGATGTCTCTTGGGTTCACCGGCAGGTTGATTACTATATGCCGATAACGTTCTCCTTGCTGCGATAGCAGTCTTAAAAGGCGTCGGGTCCAAGGTGAATTATTGCCATCGCATAGGGTTTGGTGAAACTGAGCATTTAGCAAATCCCAATTGTGCGCATTGTTTTTGTCTATAGGTTGTTCGTATTGGCTTAGTTGTTGGTAAACTCCTTGTAAACGGTCCTTCCATGATTGATTACCTGCTCGTATTGACTGGCGTAAGGCGTTTATTTCGATGTGTACTCTCAAATCGGTCAAATCTTCTAAGTCAGACAATGTAATGCTGCTGACCCTATAACCTCGCTGCGCCTCGGCTGAAACAAGGTATTCACTGACTAGTCTAGATATTGCTTCCCTTAGAGTGCTGGCGCTCACATCGTAGTGTTTTTGTAGGTGCGCTACCCGCAGTTTTGTATTAGGGGCTAAGGAACCACTGATAATGTCGCTGCGCATGCGCGAGTAGGCATGCTCAATCAGGGTTTTACTCTGTTTGCTTATATTGCCATCTAAATTGACAGGGGCATTAGCATCTGAGCGATTGGTAAGGTCATATGTTCGTTTTGCCATAGTGTTCAAGAATTATTGAAGTGAATAGTTTGTGCTTTTTCTAAGCGATAACTGAGTTGGGGGCGTGTTATGCCTAGTGCTCTAGCGGCGGCGGCCAGATTGCCGCCTGACCTAGAAACAGCCTCCTGGATAATCAGGCTGGTCATCGAATCTAAACTTAGTTGAGAGGCTTGCATTTGTTCATAAATATTACCTGAAGATGAATTGTCCGTTTGTAAATCACCACTGGCATTTACAACATGGGTCTTACTTTCGGGAAGTGCAGGAAATAAGTCAATGGCATCTATGTTGTCGCCAGGATTAACTAAAATCACCCCTCGTTCAATTAGGTTCTCTAGTTCTCGTATATTACCGGGCCAGTCATACTGGCTCATGGCATTGATTGCCTTGTCGGTAAAGCCAGCTAAAGACTTGCTGTGTTCGATGCCCATGGATTGTAAAAAATGCTCGGCAATAGGCAGAATATCTTCTTTTCGCTCTCTGAGCGAAGGAATGTGGATTGGGTAGATGTTTAGGCGATAATACAAGTCTTGGCGAAAGATTTTCTGGCCAACGGCGTCTTCTAAGTCAACATGAGTTGCAGCAACGACTCTTACGTTAACTTGTGTGGTTTGAGTGCTGCCGAGCCTTTCTACCATACCATCTTGCAGTACCCTCAATAGTTTTGCTTGAACCGGTAATGGCATTTCACCGAGCTCATCCAAAAATAAAGTCCCGCCATCGGCCCGCTCAAATCGCCCAGGGCGTGAATGAGTAGCGCCTGTATATGCGCCTTTTTCAACACCAAATAGTTCGGCTTCAATTAGGTCCGCAGGAAGAGCCGCACAGTTTATTGCAATAAACGGTTTGTCCGCTCTTGGACTAAGGTTGTGTAACGTTTGGGCAAAGCGCTCTTTACCAACACCCGTTTCACCTGTCAGTAGAACAGTGACTTTTGTTCCAGCTGCTTTACTTAATAAGTTCATCGCTTGGTTGAATTTTTCTGCACGGCCAATCATGGGGTTACTTGTGGAGCTGTTGGTGTCGCCGCTACTCAGGCTCAATACTTGGGTACGTAGTTGCTCCAATTGAATGATTAAGGGATCAGCATCATAGTCGCGTGCTAAAACGTCCCCATCTTCCCACTCCTTTATTGGTTTCCCTTCAATTAAGCAATGTTCGTCATCACAGGCCTTGCATTGAATTTCTTTAAAATAAATAGGTTGGCCCATAAAGGCGCTAGTGTATCCAGAGGCATAGCCTAAAAGCATCCAGCATACGGGTTCATCCTGGGGACCGAAGTGACGCATGTGAGTCTCTACTTCCCATGAATTATCCCATTGAAATAGCCCATAAAACTTACCTGTTTCAATGTCTAGTTCCATTACCTTAGGCGTAACTTGTACCGCACCCTCAAGCATATGGAGTTGAGGGCCCACCGCAAACATTTCTTCAATGCTGGCGTTGTGACGAACTTGACGAGCTAGTACGGCATCTTTTTCTCCAGCCGCGTAGCCGGCTCTTAGAAGAATTCGGCGAGTATGTTTGTGGCCGATAGAGGTGATTAATTCGCGTCGAAGTGCTCCTAGCGCAGCTGCATGGATAAGGACCATGCGCTGGCCTGCTAACCAGATGCGGCCATCGTTACTGGAAAAGTGAATCAGGCGCCTTAAGTCACTATCAGATGGCAGTTCCAATGTTTGAGCTTTAGTCATAAATTATCGTTTTTTTTAATTATTACCATCGTATTGTAGATTAATAAATTTAAAATAAAAAGTTATCATTTGATAATTATTGATCAACAAAAGTCACTATATAATAAAAAATATCCAGATTCACATCGATATTATATTTTTTATGGTAGCCGTTTAGTGCATCAACCTATGTGATAAGTTATTGAAGTTTATTGAATTTGGATAAAATTATCGATAAAAAATAAATCTGATGTCCTTATTGGCATAAAGCCTGCAATGTTGTGGATAGCGCTTAGGCATTATAACTATAAAGGAGCCAGCGACATGACAACAGTTGAATACAATCAAAACACAAGCTCCATAGAGGGGCTAAATCAGACCATCCTTACTAAGTTCGTCAAGGTTTTACCGGAATCGAAGCAGAATATGGTGGTTTTCGAATTCGCCATTGGCTGGCCAGACTTGGCTGTTGAGCTTGCACTCCCCCCCCGGCAATTTAATCAATTCTGTACAGAGCATAAGGTGACTCGCTTACCGGATGGACCATCTATGGTGCAAATTGAACTCGACCGACTAAAACAACAAGATTAAACAGGAGAGACTTAGAATGAGCGTTGATCTGCAAGCTAAGCAAATTGAACCTTTGCGTAATACATTTGGCCATGTTGCCAAGTACGTGAAAGGTAATAAACCCGCTTCGCGCTATGAAGAAGCTACTTTTGGTGCACAACCTAGTACTAATTTCCATTATCGACCCACATGGGATCCAGGCTATGAGTTGTTCGATGCTTCGCGCTCCCAGATAGTTTTAGAAGATTGGTATGTGCTACGTGACCCTCGTCAGTTTTACTACGGAACATGGGCCATGGCCCGTGCTAAACAGCAAGATGCAGTGGAATCTAGCTATCAGTTTGTTGAATCTCGAGGGCTGCTAGATCAGATGCCAGATGATGTTAAGCAAATCGCTTGTGATGTGTTAATGCCTCTGCGCCATGTGGCCTGGGGTGGAAATATGAATAATTGCAACATCGGCGCCATTGGTTACGGTACAGCGTTTACTGCACCGGCTATGTTTCATGCAATGGATCAGCTAGGGGTAGCCCAATATATTACTCGCCTGGGTTTGGCTCTAGGTGAGACCGCCGTTTTGGATAAAGGCAAGCAAGATTGGTTAGAGCAGCCCCGTTGGCAGGTACTAAGGCGCTTTGTTGAGGATACGTTTGTACTAACGGATCCGTTTGAATTATTTATTGCACAAAATTATGCCTTAGATGGCTTACTTTACCCACTCATATTTGAAACCTTTATGGATCAACAATTGACTCAAAGAGGTGGTCCAGCCGTGGCGATGGTGAGTAGTTTCATGAATGACTGGTTCAACGACAGTGCGCGCTGGATCAATGCGGTGATTAAGGTTGCTGCGGCCGAATCTGATGCCAACAAAGAGCTGATCACCCGGTGGGTGTGTGAGTGGACAGATCGAGCGCAGCAAGCGCTAGCTCCTGTTGCTGACTTGGCTTTAGGCGAACAGGCTGACGACGCTATCGCTAGTGCTCGAATGACGCTTGATAGTCGTTCAAATAAAATTGGTATTAGCTAATCCATTGTAAGGAATTTTTATGTCAGATGTATTTATAGCATTTCAAGCAAATGAGGATTCGCGCCCTATCGTCGACGCCATTATAGCCGATAACCCCGAAGCGAAAGTGGTCTATTCTCCTGGCCTGGTGAAAATTGATGCACCTAATAGATTGGTTATTAACCGTGAAACTATTGAAGAAGAAATTGGTCGCGATTATGACTTGCAGGAAATCCACCTCAATTTAGTGACTCTTTCAGGCCATATCGATGAAGACGATGATCAGCTTAGTTTGAGTTGGGATCATTAGAAGGATAGTCACTATGGACGCTACTGTGAAACGTAAAAAGATGGGCTTGAAACAGCGATATCAAACCATGACCAGAGGTTTGGATTGGACCACGAGTTATCAGGATATGGACAAAGTATTTCCTTACGACAAGTACGAAGGAATTAAGGTTCATAATTGGGATGAGTGGGAAGACCCGTTTCGGTTGACAATGGAGGCCTATTGGAAATACCAAGGCGAAAAAGAGAAAAAGCTTTACGCGGTTATTGATGCTTTCGCTCAAAATAATGGCCAGTTAGGGATTAGTGACGCTCGTTATGTCAATGCTCTTAAGCTATTTATCCAAGGTGTCACGCCACTGGAATACTGTGCTCACCGGGGGTTTGCTCATGTTGGGCGGCACTTTACCGGTGTAGGTGCGCGGGTGGCAGCGCAGATGCAGTCAATTGATGAGTTAAGACATTACCAAACAGAAACTCATGCCTTGTCTCATTACAATAAATACTTCAATGGTATGCATGAAAGTAATTATTGGTATGACCGTGTTTGGTATTTGTCGGTACCTAAATCTTTTTTTGAAGATGCTATGAGCGGTGGCCCGTTTGAATTCTTGGTTGCCATCAGCTTTTCATTTGAGTATGTGCTGACAAATTTGTTGTTTGTACCCTTTATGTCTGGAGCTGCTCACAATGGTGACATGTCCACCGTAACCTTTGGCTTTTCCGCGCAATCGGATGAGTCGCGCCATATGACGCTTGGTATAGAGTGTATTAAATTTCTCTTGGAACAAGACTCAGCTAACGCGCCTATCGTACAGCGCTGGATTGATAAGTGGTTTTGGCGAGGTTATCGCCTGCTTACCTTAGTTGCGATGATGCAGGACTATATGTTGCCTAAAAGGGTAATGAGCTGGAAGGAAGCATGGGAAATGTACGCTGAAAGTAATGGCTCAGCCTTGTTTAAAGACCTTGCCCGGTATGGCATTCGCGAACCAAAAGGGTGGCAGGATGCTTGTGAAGGCAAAGATCACATTAGTCATCAGGCTTGGAATACCTTTTATACATACAATGCTGCCGCGGCGTTTCATACATGGGTACCCAACGAAGAAGAAATGCAATGGCTGTCGGAAAAGTACCCACAAAGTTTCGATCAATATTATCGTCCACGCTTAGATCATTACGATAAGCAACATAAACAGGGGCAGAGGTTTTACAACAAAACGTTGCCCATGTTGTGCCAGGTTTGCCAGATCCCCATGCTTTTTACAGAGCCTAATGACCCGACCAGTATTTGTTATCGCGAAAGCGATTACGCGGATGATAAGTACCATTTCTGTAGTGATCATTGTAAGGAAATCTTTGACCACGAGCCTGAAAAATATGTGCAAGCGTGGCTCCCAGTTCATCAGATTTATCAAGGCAATTGTTTTCCTGAAGGCACAGATCCTACGGTAGAGGGGTTTGACCCGCTGGCAGCAGTCATGGAGTACTACCGTATCAATGTAGGGTCAGACAATTTTGATTTCGCAGACTCTGAAGATCGACGAAATTTCACAGAGTGGCAGGCCGGCGAAGAGCCACAGGTGTCACCATGAGTGTTCGTAGTTTAAGGCCTTATGTAGTAGACGCAAAGGACACAAGGGATAAGTTTCCAGCACCACTATTGTTTGTCGGTTGGGAGGATCACCATATGTTTTGTGCGCCGGTCTGCATCCCAGTGCCTCCTAGCACCCCGTTCAATGTACTTATTGGCGAAATTTTCTTAGGTGTTTATGGTGAGCATCCAGATTTTGTTGCTATCGATTGGGATGAGGTCGTCTGGTTTAAGTCTGGGCATAAGTTCACGCCTCGGTTTGATTTGAGTTTGGCCGAGAACGGGCTGGGCCACAAGGATGTTATTCGTTTTAAAACCCCTGGTTTAAAGGGTATTAAGGGGTCAGGTAGTTAAAATTTTTTTAGTTAGCTATGTGCCCGGCTAACTAAATTGAATTACATGGGCACTAATGTTTGGAGTAAACAGCGTATGAATATAAATAAAAAAATCGCTGCAGCCTTTGTCCTAACATCTACTATGAGTGTAGGTGCTATGGCTCAGGAGCAATGTGGTTTATCAAACGGTCAGCAAGCATCTGGAGAGCCAATTCAGGTTGGTGCCATTGTGGGTAAGACAGGCCCTGAAGACTTTTCATCATCTGCGCGAGCGGCCGATGCTTTCTTTGATTGTGTCAATGCCAATGGTGGCATTAATGGTCGCCCTATCGCATATACGGTACAAGATGACACTTGGAATCCAGAAGTAGCTAGCCAGGCTGCATCCAAACTAGTTAAAGACCTTCAAGTAGTCGGCATGGTGGGCTCCACAAGTTTTGTTGAGTGTGGTGCAAACGGAAAGCTGTATGAAAGTGAGGGCGTTGCCGTTATTGCTGGCACGGGCGTGCCGCGCTCTTGTTTCTATAACAAAAACTATGCCCCGTTCAACCAAGGCCCAAGGTCATCGACGATCGGCGCAGCACAATATTTGGCAGAATCTGAAGGAGTGAAGTCAGTTTCATGTGTAGCACCAGGCATCCCAGGTTTTGGAGACTGGGTCTGTGGCGGGGTACAAAGTTGGGGTGATGCCAACGGTGTGGCTGTAAGCCAATTGATCTTTGATCCTGGCCAATTAGACGGCAATGCCCTTGCTTTGCAAATAATGGCTAGTGGATCTGAGGCCGTTGTTTTGGGAATGCCGCGTGGCATGATGCTGCCTATTCTGACGGCCGCAGAACAGCTAGATTTGGGGAGATCTATCAAATGGGGTGCTCCGACATCTGCTTTCCACAAAGACATGCCCAAAGCCGTTGGGCCCTATTGGCATGATAATTTTTACGTGCACATGGAGCTAGAAGATTTGGATAAAAAAGCGCCAGATACACAAAACTGGCGTTCAGTGATGTCCAATTATGGTCAAGCGAGTGATCCCATTGACTCATTTTCTCAAGCTGGATACCTAGCGGCCAAAGTTGCAACGGACGCGATGTTGTCTATTGAAGGTGACGTAACGAGAGAGAAAGTATTTGCTGCTTTCAAAGGTATTACTAATGTAAACACCGATATGTTGTGTGCACCCTGGTATTTCGGTACTGGAGATCGTCATCAAGCCAATCACATGGGTCGTGTGACTCTCTTAACCGAAACTGGTTTTGACATTAAGACCGATTGTTTCCGAACTAAAGATGAAGAGTTAGCTGATATCTTGGCTTTGGAAAGTGCTGGTGGTCTAGTCAACTAGGAGTGGTGTGGCCATGCAGATGTTAATTCCTTTTTTAGTGATCGGTGTCAGTGTAGGAGCGATCTACGCTCTTTCTGGTGTAGGGTTGGTAATGCTTTATCGTGCAAGCGGTGTTGTCAACTTTGCACACGGAGCTTTGGGTGGTTTAGCTGCCATGGTTTGCTGGCAAGCTTTAGAGTCAGGGTTTTCGGACCCGATTGCTTGGGCGTTAGGTATAGCATGTGCCACCTTTTTGTCATGGGCATATGGGCGTTTTATCGCCCCTACCCTGAGCCATCAAGATCGTATCGTAAGAGCGATGGCGACCTTAGGTTTGGCCTTTATGATTATGGGCATGGCCCAGTGGTACTGGGGCGATGCGCCAAGGCGCTTAGTCTTGCCAACAGATAGTAGTGGCCCCGATTGGGATGGACGCCGCTTGATAAGCAGTACTCGGCTATTGGCGCTTTGTGTGGCCATGGCAGTGACTGTATCAATGGCTTACATGTTGGCAAAAACCAGTTTTGGTTTGAAAATGCGGGCGCTGCAGAGTAATCGTATGCTCAGTGGTTTATTGGGTGTTCGGGTGAAACGTGTCGACACTTGGGCCTGGGTTATTGCTGGCGTATTGGCGGGTGTGACGGGCTTATTTATGGGCAATATGGTGCGTTTAAATCCTACGATTCTTACCTTCCTAGTTATTCCTGCTCTGGCCGCTGCCGTTGTGGGTAGGTTGACGTCATTACCGTTAACGGTCCTTGGGGGGTTGGTCATTGGAATACTAGAATCACTTTTGATTTTGGTACCTGGCTTGTCCCGCTATGGATCAGCGACGGCGTTCGTTGTGGCGATATTAGCGATCCTCTGGTATCAACGCCATGGCATCACCCTTTCACGTGACAATAGTCATCTTGAATAACCATTTTGTTTTAGTGAAGAGAGTATTGTTGTTATGGCAATAGATAAAAAAGATATCCCACTTGGTACGCCGCTGCAGCGAATTTTTCCTCTGTTGGTGACCTTTGCTTTAGTTGCTGTAATAGGTCCTTGGCTGTTTTCGGCGTACTGGCTAAATACATTTACTACAGTGGCTTGTTTAACGTTGATTAGCGCAACAGTCGCTCTTTTGTATGGCCAGTTGGGCATGGTTTCTCTTACTCAATTTGCGCTTGCGGGTGTTGGTGGTTGGGTTTGTTTACGCGTAACCCATGGGTTGGGCCTGCCATTTGAAGTGGGCTTGATATTGGGTTCAATCGCAGCTGGATTGTTTGGTTTTATCGTCGGATTGCCGGCCCTACGGATGCGGGGTTTGTATCTAGCCTTACTTACACTATTGGTTGCGGCTGCCTTTCAGGTTTTTATCAGTGCGATAGGTTTTCCCGATGGAGGGGAGGGTTGGTCAGGTAAGGTTATTAATGGTCAACGCCAGCTCATTGATCGGCCTTGGATAGCCGGTACTGATGCAGCATATTTTCGCTATGTAATTTTATGGATGGTTCTGGGTCTTGGTTGGATTGAATGGCAAAAAGCGAGTCGCTTAGGACGCTCGTGGGCATTGATCCGTAAAGGTGAAGCTGCAGCAATTTCCTCGGGTGTCAGCGTCATTGCATATAAAGCCTTGGCATTTGCAGCAGCAGGCGCGCTGGCTGGTTTGGGTGGTGGCTTGATCGCTGGATTGAACGGGCAGTTAGACTACACAGGCTTTCATGTTAGCCAGTCTATATTGCTATATGCATTGGTTGTGGTTGGCGGTGCTTACAATTGGGTCGGCGCAGTATTCGCAGCGCTACTTATCCGCGCATTGCCGGCGCTTCTCAATGATCATGGTGTCGATGGTAATTTAGCTAATGTGTTCTTTGGTTTTGCCTTATTGCTGTCTTTGATTCAGGGTCGCGTGGGTATCGCAGGGCAATTGGCGGAGTTTTTTAAATTTATTCGTACCAGCCGAATCGTTGAAGGCACTATCAGCTGGGGTGTTGTTTCAGTTAGCGTCGGCTTAGTGTCTGTTTTACTTGGGTGGACTAGTTTTTACGGTGCCCTTTTCCTTAGCTTAGTAGCCCTCTTATTTCGCTTGGTAATCCCAGCAGTGCTGTGGATGCTGCTTGGTTTCTTTGGTAAGTCAGTGCAGGACAAGGTAGAAGATAAAGAGGCTGTTTTGTCATTAATTTGTACCCAGGCCATGAAAAACTTAGGCCTACGCCCTGACCACCGGTTACTAAAACGTGTCGGGAACTGGTTGTTTATTGGTATGTTTTTAGCGTGGGTGGCATGGGGAGTATTTGGCTTGAACTATGCTCACGCATTGGCGGTAATTTGGTGCAGCCTAATGCTTAAAGTTGGTATTGAGCTAGTTATATATAAGTACGTCATCAAGTTGCGGCAACGGCTTGATAATCGATATCCCAAGCCTTTTGCTAGTTATTTATAGGAGAAAGTTAGTGATTGAAATTAAGGATCTAACTGTGCAGTTTGGTGGAGTGCGCCCGATAGACGGGTTGTCGGTTACATTAGAAGCACCTGTGGTAGGCCTAATTGGCCCCAATGGTGCAGGTAAAACAACATTGCTAAATGTGTTTTCTGGTTTTGTTACTCCGGTATCAGGAGAAGTTCGTATTGATGATGTAAATTTAACTCATGTAGCGCCTCATGAACGACCCAATAAAGGCCTTCGTCGGACCTTCCAAACTGATCAAATTGCTGATGATTTGACCCTTTGGCAAAATGTTGAGGCCATTGCCGATCACGCTAAGTTCGAATCCAAAAAGGAGGCTAGTGCTGCCGTAGAAAGGGCCATTGATTACGTAGGTTTGAATCATCGTATTCATAGGTTGGGTAGCAGCTTAAGTACTGCTGAGCGACACCTAGCTGAAATAGCTAAAACTCTTATAGGGAAGCCAAAATTAGTCATGCTGGATGAACCAGGGGCCGGCATGTCCGACACCGAGTCGAGGGATCTGGCTGCAGTAATTCGTGGTATTCCAGAATTTTGCGGTGCACAGGTTTTTTTAATTGACCATGATGTGGCGCTCATTGATGCCTGTTGCGAGCAAACTATGGTACTAGACTTTGGCCGCTTGCTTGCTAAAGGACGCACGGCAGAAGTTCTGTCAGACCCTCTTGTCCGCAAGGCCTATTTAGGTGAATTCGATGAGTTTCAGGAGAGCGCATGAGCACGGAATTGATTATTGATAACTTAGTTGTTGTACGGGGCACAAAAGTGGCTGTTAACGGCATAAAGTTGAAACTTACCCCTGGCAAAGTGACTGCATTGTTAGGCCCCAATGGTGCGGGGAAAACTAGCACTGTACTAGGCCTTAGCGGTGTTGTGGAGCCTGCATTTGGCCAAATATTGCTCGATGATCAAGATCTTAAAGGTCTAGATAGTGACGTCATTCGCCGTAATGGCGTTGCTACGGTGCCAGAGGGGCACCAAGTTCTTCAAGAACTAAGTGTGCGAGAGAACTTGTTGATTGCTGCAGGTGACCTGAAGGGCGACCTGCTTCACCAAGCTATAGCTTGGGTATTGGAAATGTTTCCAGAATTAAAAACTTTGCAAGATCATCGCGCTGGCGATTTATCTGGTGGCCAGCAGCAGATGGTTGCTATAGCCCAATCCTTGGTTGTGACACCCCGATTTTTAGTTATTGATGAACTATCGTTTGGTTTGGGTCCGGCGGTGGTTACTCGTCTGGTTCCCATCATTCGACGAATTGCCGATGAAGGCATCGGCGTGTTGTTGATTGAGCAGTTTACTCAGTTGGCTTTGGCTTTGGCTGATCATGTATATGTCCTTTCACGGGGCAATATCTCTTATGACGGCGGACCAGACAAGTTGCGCAAAGACCCAGATATCTTACATAAAGCCTATTTTCCCGTTAATGATCGGGCAGCTGTTGGACTTGGCTAACAATACTAAAAAAAGAGGAAGACAATGGATACTCCAACTAAGAAAAAGAAAAAACTTGGCTTAAAACCTCGTTATGCGGTGATGACCCGGGGTTTGTCTTGGGACACGTCATATCAACCAATGGATAAAGTGTTTCCATATGACGACTTTGAGGGAATCAAGATTCATGATTGGGACAAATGGGAAGACCCTTTCCGTTTGACTATGGAAGCGTATTGGAAATACCAAGGTGAAAAAGACAAGAAGCTATATGCTGTAATTGATGCGTTTGCTCAAAATAACGGTCACCTTGGCGTATCAGATGCCCGCTATATCAACGCCCTCAAGCTATTTATTCAAGGTGTTTCACCACTAGAGTATTATGCGCACCGTGGTTTTGCCCATGCAGGGCGACACTTTACCGGTGCTGGAGTCAGAGTCGCAGCACAGATGCAATCAATTGATGAGCTTCGCCACTATCAGACTCAAGCCCATACCATATCGCATTACAATCGCTACTTTAACGGTATGCACGACAATATTCGCTGGTTTGATCGGGTGTGGTATTTATCAGTGCCCAAATCATTTTTTGAAGATGCCTATAGTGGTGGGCCGTTTGAATTTCTGACTGCGATTAGTTTTTCATTCGAATATGTTCTGACTAATTTGCTATTCGTCCCGTTTATGTCAGGCGCTGCGCATAATGGCGATATGGCTACCGTGACTTTCGGTTTTTCTGCCCAGTCGGATGAATCCCGTCATATGACCTTAGGTATTGAGTGTATAAAATTCATGCTCGAGCAAGATCCGGACAACGTCCCCATTGTTCAACGCTGGATGGATAAGTGGTTTTGGCGCGGTTACCGGTTACTAACTTTGGTGGCTATGATGCAAGACTATATGCTGCCAAAACGCGTAATGAGCTGGAAGGAAGCGTGGGAAATGTACGCTGAAAGCAACGGTGGTGCATTATTCAAGGACCTTGCACGTTACGGTATTCGTGAACCAAAAGGCTGGAAAGATGCATGTGAAGGTAAGGATCATATTAGTCATCAAGCTTGGGCCACATTTTATCAATATAGCCATGCAGCAGCGTTTCATACCTGGGTGCCAAATGCAGATGAAATGGACTGGCTGGCTGAAAAGTACCCACAGAGCTTCGATAGACACTATAAGTCTCGCCTAGATCACTGGGGCGACATGCAGCAACGAGATGAACGTTGGTTTAATCAGCATTTACCAATGTTATGCCAGGTTTGCCAGGTACCAATGATGTTTACTGAACCTGGAGACGCCACAAAAATCTGTTTCAGAGAGACCGAGTTCGAGCAACAGAAATACCATTTTTGTAGTGATCACTGTAAGGAAATATTCACCCATGAACCACGTAAGTATGTTCAAGCTTGGTTGCCAGTGCATCAGGTTTATCAAGGAGCATGTTATCCAGATGACATTAATCCTGAATCACCTGGTGACAGCCCAGTAAGAGAGGTATTGCGGTATTACGGCATTAAGGGTGGACAGGACAATGGTGATTTTGATGCAAGTCAGGACCGCCAGAATTTTGATAAATGGCTTGGAAAAAAGCCCGCTAAGGAGGCCTAATGACGACTTCGAATGAGGCGAATTACCTCAAAACTATTGGTCACTATCACCCTCCCACCCAAGATGCTGAGGATAAGTTCTTTGGAAATCAGCTCACTTATTTATGCTGGGACAACCATTTAATGTATTGCGCACCTTTTTGTTTGCCACTGCCGCCATCGCTGCCCTTCGGCGCTTTAGTGCGAGATGTATTGCCTCTATTGTACGGCGAACACCCTGAGTTCGAGCAGATTGATTGGCAAAGGGTGAAATGGTTTGATTCCAATGATGTGTTTATTCCTGATTTTGGTAAATCGTTAAAAAATCATGGGTTAGGCCATAAGTCCTTGATTCGGTTTGTTACTCCTGCATTAGAGGGTAGCCGCAACCATATTGACACTCAGACACAAGCTTTCTAAGGAGCTCAAAATGACATACGAAATGCTTATCGAACCTTTGGGGGAGACCATTGAAGTGGAAGAAGGGCAAACTATTTTAGATGCTGCACTAAGAAGGGGTATATACCTCCCTCATGCTTGTAGCCATGGATTGTGCGGCACTTGCAAGGTTCAAGTGTTGGCGGGTGAAATCGACCATGGGCCAGCCAGTCCATTCGCCTTAATGGATTTTGAACGTAATGAAGGCCACGCTTTGGCTTGTTGTGCGACCCTATTGGAAGATATAGAAATTGAAGCTGATGTAGATGAGGATGAAGATGCTGAAGTTATATCAGTACGTGATTTTCATACCAGTGTTAGTCGCATAGAAGATCTGACGCCTACTATAAAGGCCATTTTTATAAAGCTAGATAGCACTATTCACTTTCAAGCAGGTCAATATGTGCAAATTCACCTTCCAGGGTTAGAAACCAGTAGAGCATTCTCTATTGCTAACTCTCCAGCGCAAATTAGTGCCACTGGAGAGCTGGAACTTAATGTGCGGCTATTGCCAGGTGGCGAGGTGACTAGCTACATTCATGAACAACTAAAGGTGGGCGATAATCTTCGCATTAGTGGTCCATACGGACGTTTCTTTGTACGCAAATCCGCACCGGAACCGATGTTGTTTTTTGCCGGAGGTTCTGGGCTATCGAGTCCGCGGAGCATGATTCAAGACTTGCTCGATGATCAAGACGAGACGCCTATTACGCTCATATATGGTCAGCGCAATAAGAGTGAGCTGTACTATCACCAAGAGTTTTTGGAGTTATCTGCCAAGTACCCACATTTTGCTTATGTGCCTGCATTATCCGAACCCGAGAGCGATGATGATTGGCAGGGCGCTACAGGATTTGTACATGAGGTAGCGAACAACCACTTTCAAAACGATTTTTCTGGATACAAGGCCTATCTTTGTGGGCCGCCTGTGATGGTTGAGGCTTGTGTTTCTATGCTCATGCAAGGGCGATTGTACGAGCGAGACATCTTTACTGAAAAGTTTTTGTCGGCAGCTGATGCAACCGAACAAAGAAGTCCGTTGTTTAAACGTGTTTAAAACAATGTCATAGCACCACTAACTTAGGTGTTTAAAAGGAGAAAGCATGGGTAAAAAATTAAAAGCGGCCATTATTGGGCCAGGCAACATTGGTACAGACTTGCTGATAAAAATGCAGCGCTCAGAGTGGATCGAGCCTATATGGATGGTGGGTATTGACCCGGATTCTGATGGCCTTAAACGCGCTAAGGAGATGGGAATAAAGACAACTTCTGATGGCGTGGATGGATTGCTACCCCATGTTTTTGAAGACGATATCCACATAGCCTTTGATGCGACATCAGCCAATGTGCACTTGGAAAATAGCCGCAAGCTAAATGACCTAGGTGTGATTATGGTTGATCTAACACCTGCTGCTATAGGCCCCTATTGTATACCGCCGGTCAATTTGGCAGACCATGCAAGAAACCTTGAAATGAATGTCAATATGGTGACATGTGGTGGCCAAGCCACTATCCCTATGGTGTATGCCGTTTCACGTATCCAAAATGTTGATTACGGCGAAATTGTTGCCACAGTATCTTCAAAGTCTGTAGGGCCTGGCACACGTATGAACATTGACGAATTTACCCGCACGACGGCTGGTGGAGTTGAAAAAATAGGCGGCGCTAAAACTGGTAAAGCAATTATTGTGATTAATCCAGCGGAACCACCGTTAATTATGCGTGACACCGTTCATTGCTTAACGGAAGAGGAGCCAGATCAACCAGCCATCACTGCATCAATACTAAGCATGATCGAGGATGTCCAGAAATATGTACCAGGATATAAGCTGGTTAATGGGCCAGTATTTGATGGCCGCCGCGTTTCGATTTTCTTGGAAGTTGAGGGATTAGGTGATTACTTGCCTAAATATGCCGGTAATTTGGACATTATGACAGCCTCAGCATTACGCACTGGTGAAATGTTTGCTGAAGAAATCGGTAAAGGAGCTATTTCTTTACCTACTCGTAATAAAGGGAGTGAAAAATGATCCTAACAGGTAAAACAGTTACTTTGCACGATATGAGTTTACGCGACGGCATGCATGCTAAACAGCATCAAATCTCCCTAGAAGAAATGCTGGCCGTTGCCACTGGTTTAGATGATGCGGGCATGCCCTTGATTGAAGTCACCCATGGTGATGGTTTAGGGGGCGCTTCGGTCAACTATGGCTTTCCAGCACATACCGACGAAGACTACTTGAAAGCGGTAATACCGCGCATGAGACAGGCGAAAATTTCCGCGTTGTTGTTGCCTGGCATCGGTACCACTGACCACTTGCGAATGGCCTATGATTTAGGTGTTTCGACAATCCGGGTTGCGACTCATTGCACTGAGGCCGACGTGTCGCAGCAGCACATTAATCTTGCAGCAAAGATGGGTATGGATACCGTAGGGTTTTTGATGATGGCCCATATGGTATCGGCAGAAAAAATTCTAGAACAGGCCAAACTGATGGTGTCTTTTGGTGCTAACTGTATTTATTGCACAGATTCTGCAGGTTACATGCTTCCAAGTGAAGTGAGTGAAAAGATGGGTTTGCTGCGTGAGCAGCTGCCAGGCCATGTTGAAATTGGCTTTCATGGGCATCACAACTTGGCCATGGGCATCGCTAATTCATTGGCTGCTATTGAGGCTGGTGCCACCCGTATAGATGGATCTGTGGCCGGCCTAGGTGCTGGTGCTGGTAACACCCCGCTGGAGGTGTTTTGTGCTGTATTGGAGCGGATGCAGGTGAGTACCGGTATTGATCTATATAAAATAATGGATGTTGCCGAAGACCTAGTGGTGCCCATGATGGATCACCCTATTCGATTGGATCGCGATGCGTTGACCTTGGGATACGCTGGCGTCTATTCATCTTTTCTTCTTTTCGCCAAGCGTGCAGAGGCCAAATACGGCATTCAGGCACGTGACCTGTTAGTTGAGTTAGGGCGCCGTGGCACTGTAGGCGGGCAAGAAGATATGATCGAAGATTTGGCGATCACAATGGCACGAGAAAAAGGACTCCTAAAATGACAACATTAACCACACAAGAAGTGATTCAGCTTGCCGAGTATTGTGAAAATGCTGAGCTAAAGGCGTGTGAAATTACTAAAATCACTGACCAATATCCTGATATGGATTACGAGGATGCGTTTGATATCCAATGGCAAATTCGTAAGCAAAAAATCGCCAGAGGCACCAAGATTGTAGGTATGAAAATGGGTTTGACCTCGTGGGCCAAAATGGCCCAGATGGGTGTCGAACAACCCTGTTACGGCTTTTTGGCGGATTACTTCAGCATCCCGGATGGTGGGGACATAAAAATTGATGAATTGATTCACCCAAAGATAGAAGCAGAGCTGGCATTTGTTACCAACAGAGAGCTTCGTGGCCCTGGCATACACATTGGCGATGTGCTCGCAGCCACGGAGATGGTCATGCCCGCTGTGGAGGTGATCGACTCGCGTTATAAGGACTTTAAGTTTGATTTAATTAGCGTGATTGCAGATAACTCAAGCTCGTCTCGTTTTATTGCAGGGGGTGTGGCCAAACCTGTTTCTGATTTGGAATTAAAAACCCTTGGTGTTGTGATGAGAATAAATGGAGAAGTGGTGCAGACGGGTGCTGGCGCTGCAGTGCTCGGGCACCCAGCCGCCTCCGTCGCCATGCTTGCCAATATGTTAGCAGAGCGTGACGAATGGTTACCCGCGGGCAGCTTTGTAATGATCGGAGCAATTACCGCTGCTGTTGCTGTAAGAAAAGGCGACAGTTTTACAGTTGATTTTGACGGCTTAGGCAGCATAAACGGCCGCGTAATATAGGAGTGAATCATGCCCATAATGCTTGTACATATATTAGAAGGTCGTACCGATGAACAAAAAGAGGCGTTCATTGAGGCCCTAACCGATGCGGCAGAATCCAGCCTAGGTGCACCTCGAGCGAGTGTGCGGGTGCTGTTGCAGGAAATGCCAAAACAAAATTTTGGCATTGGAGGCGCCTCTGCTAAAAAATTGGGTCGCTGACGCAGGCTATTGTGATGAATTATTTGCTGACCGTGGTGGGAAAAGCAGCATGCACAATGCAGGTTTCAGATCAAGTTCCGTTACTGCATGCCTTGTCTAAAACAGGGGTTTCGCCAATTACCGTGGGTTGTAAAGGCGGTGGCTGTGGGGTTTGTAAAGTGCAAGTGCTTGAAGGTCAGTATGAGCATAAGCCTATGAGCAAAGCTCATATAACAAATGAAGAGCTAGGGCTAGGGATAGTGCTAGCTTGTCGGATTATCCCGACTAGTGATTTAACAGTGTTGGCTATAGGCGAACGCAGGTAGCTAGCTAAATAGTATCAAAATAAAAGAGGTGTAGTATGAAAAAAGGTGTTATGCGTCCTGGACATGTACAAATTCGGGTATTAGACCTTGATGAAGCGTTAGCTCATTATCGTGACTTACTTGGCTTGATAGAGGTCTCTCGAGATGCAGACCGAGCTTATTTAAAAGCCTGGACTGAGTCTGACGTTTACTCGGTAATCCTGCGAAAATCGGATACTGCAGGTATGGATTTTATGGCATTTAAAGTACTAGATGAAGCTACTTTGGATAGTCTGCGCCAGGATCTAATCGACTACGGCATCGCCGTTGAGGATATTGCTGCTGGTGAATTGCCTAACTGTGGCCGTCGCGTTCGTTTTACTGCACCAACGGGGCATAGGTTTGAGCTATTCGCCAGCAAGGATCAGTCCGGTAAATGGGGTATTGAAGACCGTAATCCAGAAGCATGGCCGCGCGATCTAAAAGGCATGAAGGCTACGCGCTTTGATCACTGCTTGCTGTATGGCGATGATATTGATGGTGTTCTAGGTTTGTTTGTTGATGTTTTGGGTTTTGATTTGGCGGAACAAGTGGTTGACCCAGAGGATAATAAAATTGGTATTTTCTTGACCTGCTCAATGAAAGAACATGATATTGCGTTCATTAAACACCCTGAAAAGGACAAGTTCCACCACGCATCGTTTTACTTGAATACTTGGGAAGATGTGTTACGTGCTGCTGATTTGATTTCCATGCACGATACCCCGCTAGATATAGGTCCTACTCGACATGGTCTAACCCATGGGCAAACGATCTATTTCTTTGACCCCTCGGGTAATCGTACAGAAGTGTTTACAGGGGGTGATTATTTCTACCCAGATCAAAAGCCAGTGACATGGGATGTAGAGCAGCTAGGCAAAGCTATTTTTTACCATGACCGTCAACTAAATGAGCGTTTTCTTAATGTTGTAACTTGATTCGCTGGGGCATGTGATCCGGCCCTATGGGGCCGGGAAAAGGACTTATTGAAGCAAGTGGATAAGCAATGAAAGAATTTAAACATTTTATAAATGGCAATTACGTTGAGTCGGAATCCGGTCGTACTTTCGAGAATCGATCACCCGTTGACAATAGTCTTATTGGCATGGTGCACGAAGCCGGGCGAGATGAGGTGGACGCCGCTGTCTGGGCGGCTAGGGGGGCGTTGTCCTCTGAGTGGGGTCGTTTCACTCAGGCAGATCGAGTGGCCGTGTTGAACAGGGTAGCAAATCGAATTAATGAACGGTTTGATGAGTTTTTGGAAGCTGAGTGTATGGACACGGGCAAGCCAAAAAAGATGGCATCTCATATTGACATACCCCGTGGTGCGGCTAATTTTAAGGCCTTTTCAGAAACTGTAGCTAACCACCCAGTTGAGGCATTTCACTTCGATACTCCAGACGGCACGGGCGCTGTGAGCATCGGCCAGCGCACACCTAAAGGCGTCATAGCTGTTATTTCGCCGTGGAATTTACCCTTATTATTGATGACATGGAAAGTTGGCCCAGCATTAGCGTGTGGCAATACGGTTGTAGTGAAACCTTCAGAAGAGACGCCGGCAACTGCCACATTGTTGGGCGAAGTGATGAATGAATGTGGTGTGCCTGCGGGCGTTTTCAATGTGGTGCATGGCTTCGGTCCTGACTCCGCAGGCGCCTTTTTGACGGAACATAAGGGTATTGATGCAATAACCTTTACGGGGGAAACCCGCACGGGTGAGATTATCATGCAAGCAGCAGCAGTAGGTTTGCGCAACATCTCCTTAGAGTGTGGTGGTAAGAATCCTAGCCTTGTGTTTGCCAACGCAGATTTGGAAAAAGCGGTTGAGGGTACTATGCGTTCAGTTTTCGTTAACTGTGGCCAGATCTGCTTAGGCACGGAAAGAGTATACGTAGAACGGCCTATATTCAATCAATTTTTGGCGCGGATGAAAGAAGAAGTAGGCAAATTAAAACTGGGTAAACCTGACTCTAAAGACGCTAATTTTGGACCGTTAATTAGCCTTGAACATCGACAAAAAGTGCTTTCTTATTACGCTTTAGCTGAGCAGCAAGGTGCTGTAGTGGAAGTCGGCGGCGGTGTGCCTGATATGGGAGCGACAATGAACGACGGCGCTTGGATAGAGCCAACTATCTGGACTGGATTGCCTGACGATGCACGAGTGATAAAAGAGGAGATCTTCGGTCCGTGCTGTCATATTCGACCATTTGATACTGAAGAAGAGGTGGTCACATTAGCTAATGATACTGACTATGGTTTAGCGGCCACTATTTGGACCGAAAATAATGCTCAAGCCCTTAGGGTGGCCAAGCAAATCGAAGCAGGTATTGTTTGGGTAAATAGCTGGTTTTTGCGTGATTTACGCACAGCATTTGGTGGTTCAAAACAGTCTGGAATTGGTCGAGAAGGTGGAGTACATGGGTTAGAGTTCTATACTGAATTGAAAAACATTTGCATTAAATTGTAGCTCAGAAGCTTAATAAAAACATATATCTAGGAGAGTAATAATGAATTCAAATTTAATTATAACGCTTGGCGATGAACTATTTAAAGCGCTGTCTGAGCGTACTACTGTGAGGCCATTAACTGAACGTTACCCAGATATTACGATCAAAGATTCGTATCAAATTTCACAGCGGATGATTGAGAAGCGGGTAGCTTCTGGTGAACACATCATTGGTAAAAAAATTGGTCTAACATCAAAAGCTGTACAAAATATGCTGGGTGTAGGTGAGCCTGATTTTGGGTTTTTGACCAATACCATGGCTTATTCTGAAGGCCAGGAAATGCCTATTTCAGAAAAACTAATTCAGCCTCGGGCTGAAGGAGAGGTCGCCTTTATATTGAAAAGGGACTTGCTAGGGCCAGGGATTACTGCAGCCGAGGTGATTTCCGCAACTGAGTGTGTAATGCCTTGTTTTGAAGTGGTTGATTCTCGGGTTGAAAACTGGCAAATAAAGATCCAAGACACTGTGGCTGACAATGCATCATGTGGTTTATTTGTATTAGGTGATAAAGCTGTTAGCCCGCGCAGTATTGATTTATCCACTGTGGGTATGGTGGTAGAAAAAAATGGCAGTATAATTTCTACTGGCGCTGGTGCTGCGGCCCTAGGATCTCCCATTAATTGCGTTATGTGGTTGGCAAATACCTTAGGAGAATTCGGCATCCCTCTTAAGGCGGGCGAAGTTATCCTATCTGGCTCTTTAGTCCCTCTGGAACCGGTTCAGGCGGGAGACTTTATGTCCGTTTCAATTGGGGGCATGGGTAGAGCTTCAGTCCGTTTCACCTAACACTAAGAGGGCCCAATTATGCTTGAACTATACACACACCCGTTGTCACCATGTGCACAAAAAGTACGAATCGTATTGGCCGAAAAAGGGCTGGATTTTCTGTCCCATCATGTGGATTTACCTAACAAGGAAAATTTAAAGCCAGAGTACTTGCGACTTAATCCGTTGGGTGTGGTGCCTACTTTGGTGCATGATAGCACCCCAGTTATTGAGTCTAGTGTTATTTGTGAGTACCTAGACGATGCGTATCCACAAATTCCAATGAAACCAACCTCAGCCCATGCTAAGGCACAGATGCGTTTATGGATGAAACATGTGGATGCTAAATTGCATCCTTCATGTGGCGCATTGCAGTGGCCTTTGGTGATGCGCCCTAAATTGATGGAAAAATCATCAGAAGTGCGTCAAGCGTTGCTGGATTCAATACCAGAAAAACCGCGTAGGGATAGACAGAAAAGGCTAATGGAAATGGGGCTGAAAGCGCCCGATGTGGAAGGCGCCGTACAGGTGTATATGCAAACTATAGCTAAAATGGAATCAGACTTGAAGCGTCATACATGGCTGGTTAGCAATAGCTTTAGTTTGGCGGATGTGGTGGTTGCACCTTATTTCCAGACGCTACATCAGTTTGGTTGGCAAGTCATGCTCAAGAATGCCCCTTTGGTTACAGATTGGTTTAAGCGATGTCGGCAGCGTGATTCTTATCGAATTGCCGTGACCGCTGATTTTAGCGATAAATTATCATTAGATTTGCAGGAAATTGGCCGCCAAAGCTGGGTTGATATCTGTGTCCATATTAAGTGGTAACCATCGCTGAGAAAATCAGGAGCTTCAAAATACTAAGATAGTGGATGAATTAGTAGGCCACTTGTTAAGTGGTTGCAGTGCGCTGCGGTTTTTTGCCTTGAACTAGGATATAATTCCGCTCTTTTATGCGCAGCTATAGCACTTCGTTAAATAGCGGCAATCCGGAAGTCATTGCATGTCCATTAATTCCCTGATTCGTAACTTTTCCATCATCGCTCACATCGATCATGGTAAATCCACCATCGCTGACCGCTTTATCCAGATGTGTGGTGGCCTGTCGGACCGTGAAATGG
Organism: uncultured Oceanospirillaceae bacterium; assembly: GCA_965366045.1. Classification (GTDB taxonomy): domain Bacteria; phylum Pseudomonadota; class Gammaproteobacteria; order Pseudomonadales; family Balneatricaceae; genus Njordibacter. Next base: position 24,479 of record CBDUDU010000004.1, on the reverse strand, counting down.
AACAGCAAGTGCTTGATTCCATGGATATTGAACGCGAACGTGGCATTACTATTAAAGCCCAAAGCGTGACCTTGGATTTCCACAGTAACGATGGCAAAACTTATCAGCTTAACTTTATCGATACCCCAGGGCATGTGGACTTCTCTTACGAAGTCTCGCGCTCGTTAGAGGCCTGCGAAGGGGCCTTGCTGGTGGTGGATGCGGCGCAAGGCGTAGAAGCGCAATCAGTGGCTAACTGCTATACGGCCCTTGAGTTGGGTTTGGAAGTGGTGCCGGTGCTAAACAAAATGGATTTACCGCAAGCCGACCCAGATAAGGTTAAGCAAGAAATTGAAGAAGTCATTGGCATTGATGCCAGTGACGCCGTAGCCGCGTCCGCCAAGAGTGGCATGGGCATGACCGAAGTGTTAGAGCAGTTGGTGGAGTTGATTCCAGCGCCAGAAGGCGATGAAGATGCGCCGTTACAGGCCCTTATCATTGACTCATGGTTTGATAACTACCTGGGTATTGTTTCGTTGGTGCGTATCAAAAACGGCGTGCTGCGTAAAAAAGATCGCATTGTTGTTAAATCGACCGGTTTGCAATACGGCGTGGATGGTATTGGTATCTTTACGCCGAAGCGTAAACAAACAGATATCTTGCGTGCTGGTGAAGTGGGCTATGTGGTGGCCGGAATTAAAGATATTCACGGTGCTCCAGTTGGCGATACCTTAACCCATGTAAAAACCGCCGATGTTGACAGTCTGCCTGGTTTTAAGAAGGTGCAGCCGCAGGTATATGCGGGTTTATTCCCCACCAGTTCAGACGATTACGAAGACTTCCGTGAGGCCCTAGCCAAACTAAGCCTGAATGATGCCTCCTTGTTTTACGAACCAGAAAGTTCCGACGCTTTGGGTTTTGGTTTCCGTTGTGGTTTCTTGGGCATGTTGCACATGGAAATCATCCAAGAGCGTCTCGAGCGCGAATATAACCTAGACCTGTTAACCACAGCGCCTACGGTAATCTACGAATTGGAACTCAACAACGGTAACGTGGTCTATGTAGACAACCCGTCAAAATTGCCTGACATGGGTGGTGTGGCGGAAATGCGTGAGCCAATTGTGGAAGCCAACATATTGGTCCCCCAAGAACATTTGGGTAACGTCATTACCTTGTGCGTGCAAAAGCGTGGTGTGCAAAAGAACATGCAGTTTACTGCCACTCAAGTGGCGTTAACCTACGACATGCCCATGAGTGAAGTGGTGTTGGACTTCTTTGATCGCTTAAAGTCAGTGAGTCGTGGTTATGCGTCTTTGGAGTACAACTTTGTACGTTTTGAAGAAGCTAGATTGGTACGATTGGATATTCTTATCAATGCTGAACGAGTCGACGCACTAGCGGTGATCATGCACAAAGATAACGCCCAAGGCCGTGGTCGCTTGTTGTGTGAGAAGATGAAAGAGCTGATTCCGCGACAAATGTTTGATGTGGCGATTCAAGCCGCCATCGGTGGCAACATTGTGTCTCGTACTACCGTTAAGGCGTTGCGTAAGAACGTAACGGCCAAGTGTTATGGTGGTGATATTAGCCGTAAGAAAAAATTGTTAGCTAAGCAAAAAGAAGGCAAGAAACGCATGAAGCAAGTGGGCAGTGTAGAAATTCCACAGGATGCTTTTTTAGCTGTGCTCAAAATTGATGGCTAAGTAGGCTGTTTAGGAACTAGAGGTAAGGACATGATGGATTTTGATTTTGAGCTGGTGCTCACTGGACTAGTGGCTCTATTTGGGGTGGGTTACGCCATTGACGTATGGGTGTGGAAGCCTGCGCGTATTGCGGCTTTAGCAGCGGCAACCAGCACTGCGGGTGTGGAATTGCCCATGGTAGATCAAGCCAAATTACTTAAAGAGAATTTGTTTGCCGAGTACAGTCGTTCTTTTTTCCCAGTATTAGCCTTGGTGTTAGTACTCAGATCATTTTTCATGGAGCCTTATCAAATTCCGTCGGGTTCGATGTTGCCTACGTTGGCCGTAGGTGATTTTATTGTGGTAAATAAGTTTGAGTACGGCATTCGTTTGCCGGTACTTGGCACCAAGGTATTTGACAATAACGAGCCGCAAGTGGGCGACGTGATGGTATTTAAATACCCGGTAGATCCGGCGGTTAAGTTTATTAAGCGCGTGGTGGGTGTGCCCGGTGACAAATTGCAATACCGTGATAAAGTTTTATCGGTGAATGGTGTGGCGTTGTCACAAACCTACCTTAAAGATCAATCACCCACCACCGAACTCTATGCAGAGTTGATTGGTGGCGTAGAGCATCAGATTTGGCGAAATAAAAATGCGGGTAGAAACTGGGCTGCGACCGTGCCAGAAGGCAAGTACTTCATGATGGGTGATAACCGCGATGGCAGTAACGACAGCCGTTATTGGGGTTTTGTGCCAGAAGAGAACATTACCGGTAAAGCCATTGCCGTGTGGTTGCATTGGGAGAACTTCTTTAGCTTGCCTAACTTCAGCACTGTGGGCGGCATAGAATAATATGAAAGCGCCGGCAGCTGCAGCTTATCAGCAAAAAGTAGATACTTTGTGTAAGTTAATTGGTTATACCTTTAATGACGAAACACTGCTGCAGTTGGCGCTCACTCACCGATCTTGTGGCAACCGTAATAACGAACGGCTTGAGTTTTTAGGCGACTCCATTGTTAACTTTGTGATTGCCCATGCCTTGTTCGAAAAGTTTCCTAAAGCCCGCGAAGGCCAGCTTAGCCGCTTGCGTGCGGGTTTAGTTAAAGGCGTTACTTTGGCGCAGGTGGCCATAGAAATGCAAGTGGGCCCGTGCCTTAAGCTGGGTGCGGGAGAGCTTAAAAGTGGTGGCCAACGCCGTGAGTCAATCTTGGCCGACGCTACCGAAGCCATTATTGGTGCCATCTACCAAGATGCCGGTATGCAGGTGTGTGAAGCACGTATATTGGAGTGGTTTGGGCCGAGGCTGCAAAACTTAAGCCTTACTGATACTCAAAAAGACCCTAAAACCCGTTTGCAAGAGTACTTGCAAGCCAAAAAAGCCGATCTTCCTATGTACGACCTAGTGGACGTACAAGGGCACGATCACGAACAGGTGTTTACCATCCAGTGCCACACTCAGTTGCTGGATAAACCCACTCAAGCGAAGGCCTCTAGCCGTCGTATTGCAGAACAAAAATCGGCCACGCTGGCGTTACAGCAGCTGGGTCAAGAAGCGGTATAGATAGATCATGACAGATTTAGATAGTTGGCTCGCAGAGCAAAGTGACAGCAGCACAAAATGCGGTTATGTGGCCATTGTGGGGCGCCCTAATGTGGGTAAATCTACGCTTTTGAACCATATTTTGGGTCAAAAAATCAGTATTACTTCGCGTAAGCCTCAAACTACACGCCATCAGATTTTAGGCATTAAAACCGAAGGCGATATCCAGGTGGTTTATGTGGACACGCCTGGATTACATTTAGACCAAGCCGATAAAGCTATCAACCGTTACATGAACAAGGCCGCGTCGAGCGCCCTAAAGCATGTGGACTTGGTGATCTTTATGGTTGACCGTACGCGCTGGAATGATGCCGACGAACACGTGTATGAAAAGGTTAAAGCGGCGAATTGCCCAGTGATTTTGGCCATTAACAAAATTGACATTTTGGATGATAAACAGTCTTTGCTGCCTTATTTACAGGAAGTTCAGCAACGCTTGCCAGATGCCGTGTTAGTGCCCATTGCCGCGCACACGGGTGCATCTGTGGATCAGCTAGAGCAGTGTGTGCTGGATCAGTTGCCTAATGGCCGACATTTTTTCCCTGAAGATCAAGTCACCGACCGTAGCGCGCGTTTTATTACTGCAGAGTTGATCCGCGAAAAAATCATGCGCCAACTGGGGGATGAATTACCCTACCAAATGACGGTAGAAATCGAAGAATTTGCTCAAGATGGCCCAGTGTTGCACATAGGCGCGCTAATTTTGGTTGAGCGTAAAGGCCAAAAACGTATATTGATTGGAGATAAAGGCGACCGTATCAAAATGATTGGCCGCGATGCTCGAGTCGATATGGAGCGTATGTTCGAATGTAAGGTGATGCTTAAGTTGTGGGTTAAAGTCAAAAGTGGCTGGTCCGACGACGAGCGCGCGTTACAAAGTCTGGGTTACGACGGCCTCGATTAAGTTTGGGATGTGCTTATGTTGGTAATGGAACAACAACCGGCTTACGTTTTACATAGCCGACCCTGGCGCGAAACTAGCGTCATTGCCGATTTATTGACTCTCCACAGTGGCCGTGTATCGGTAATTATCAAAGGCGCCCGCAAAGCCAGTGGCAAACAACCGGCCAAGCACGCCTTAGTACAACCATTCACCCCATTGCTGGTGGCTTTTACGGGCCGCGGCGAATTGCGCACGGCCACCTCTGTTGATGCCGCTGGGCCACCGTTACCTTTGCAGGGTAGTCACCTTTATAGTGGTCTTTACGCCAACGAATTGCTGCTTAAGTTGCTGGCCGTGGATGATGCTTATCCGGCGTTATTTGCCTACTATCAAACCTTGCTAGAAAACTTGTCTATAAAACAGTCGGTAGAGCAAAGTTTGCGTCCCTTTGAAGTCCATCTGATGGATGAACTGGGGTATCATGTTGCCTTAGATAAAGAATTTGAAACCCAAATGCCGGTGTTGCCAGAGCATTGTTATCGGTTATTACCACTACAGGGCTTCTGCCGAGTTGAAAATCAAAACGGCGATGCTCAGCTAATACCAGGGCACGTATTACTCGAGTTGGCAGCGGGGCGGTTTAGTGAACCTAACTGCTTAAAATACGCTAAGTATATTGCCCGGGCGAATATCGATCAGTTATTGGGTGGCAAGCCGCTCCATAGCCGAACACTTTTTCAATCCATGGCTGTGGCTCCGCCACCGAGCCAAGGTTTAAGCGACAATTAGGAACATGGATAATGGTTGATCCCAATCGAATTTTATTAGGTGTTAACGTTGACCACGTGGCCACCTTGCGTCAAGCGCGTGGCACACGCTACCCCGACCCGGTGAAGGCTGCCTTGGATGCCGAACAAGCCGGTGCCGATGGTATTACTATACATTTGCGTGAAGATGCGCGGCATATTCAAGAGCGTGACGTACGGGTGATGGCGCAAGTACTACAAACTCGTATGAATTTAGAGATGGCTGTGACTGATGCTATGGTCGATTTGGCGGTAGAGATTGCCCCAGCTTACGTGTGTTTGGTGCCAGAAAAACGTGAAGAACTCACCACCGAAGGTGGTTTGGATGTGGCTTCGCAAGAAGCTAAAATCAAAGCAGCGTGTTTACGTATGCAGGCCGTTGGTACACAAATATCGCTATTTATAGACGCCGATCCTGCCCAGATTGACGCCGCTAAGCGAACTGGCGCAGAGCTCATTGAGTTACACACCGGTGCCTACGCCGACGCAGTAGGTTATACAGCGCAACATGCAGAGCTCGTGCGCATTGCTAAGGGCGCAACCTATGCCGCCAGCATTGGTTTGATTGTTAATGGCGGTCACGGTTTGAACTTGCAAAACGTAGAAGCCATTGCTGCTATTCCTGAGTTTAATGAGCTTAATATTGGCCATTCACTGATCGCCAATGCGTTGTTTGTGGGTTTGCCGCAGGCGGTGAAAGACATGAAAGCGGCGATGCTCGCGGCCCGTGATCCTAGCCGTCCTAGCCGAGTTTAGGCGAGATTGTGGTGAAGGCAATTGGCACGGATATTGTAGCTACGGCACGTATTGAAGCGGCCTTAGAGCGAAGTGGGCGCAAGTTTGCTGAGCGTATTTTGACCCCGCTGGAAATGGCACAGTTTGATGCCACCAATAACCAAGCTGGTTTTTTAGCTAAACGCTTTGCTGCTAAAGAAGCGGCCGCCAAAGCCCTAGGTACAGGTATTGGTCGTGGCATTTCGTGGCAGCAAATGCATATTGAACACGATGAGTTAGGTGCACCTTTGCTGATTCTGCAAGGCGCAGCCAAACAACGACAAACGGATCTGGGCAGTCATAAAACCCATATCAGTATTGCCGATGAATTAGACCAAGCCTTAGCCTTTGTTGTGCTGAGCTAGCGAAATAGAGACGAGACAAACATTATGCACAGTTCCGCTGATTTTCCGACTATAGAAGACTACGTGGGTAACACGCCACTAGTACGTTTGCAGCGGCTGCCAGGGCACACCAGCAATATAATTTTGGCCAAGCTCGAAGGCAATAATCCGGCAGGCTCGGTAAAAGATCGCCCTGCTATGAGTATGATTATCGAAGCAGAAAAGCGCGGAGATATTAGCCCAGGCGATATATTAATTGAAGCCACCAGTGGTAATACAGGTATTGCCCTGGCCATGGCTGCGGCCATTAAAGGCTATCGGCTAAAGCTCATTATGCCCGAAAATATGAGTAGTGAACGCAAGGCGTCTATGGCGGCCTATGGTGCTGAATTAATTGAAGTCACCAAAGAAGTGGGTATGGAAGGCGCTCGTGATTTAGCCTTGGCGATGCAAGCTCGTTGCGAAGGCAAGGTGCTTGATCAGTTTGCCAACGCCGACAATCCCTTAGCCCACTACCGTACTACGGGGCCCGAAATTTGGCAGCAAACCCAAGGCCGCATTACCCATTTGGTGAGTTCTATGGGCACTACCGGCACCATTATGGGGTTGTCGGCTTATTTTAAAGAGCAAAATCCACAAGTGCAGATTCATGGTTTACAGCCTAATGCTGATTCGTCGATTCCGGGCATTCGGCGTTGGCCTAAAGAATATTTACCGAGCATTTTTGATGCCGCCAAAGTTGATGCAGTGATCGACATGGATCAAGCCGAAGCCGAAGCGACCATGAAGGCACTGGCTACAGAAGAAGGTATTTTTGCCGGTGTGTCATCTGGAGGTTCGGTGGCTGGTGCTTTGCGCTTGTCTAAACAAGTTGAAAATGCAGTTATTGTTTGTATTATTTGTGATCGTGGTGATCGTTATTTATCTACCGGAGTTTTTGGTTAATTATGCCCCGTTTATCCCCACTTCAGCGTAAGCTCAAGCTTAAAAATCCTTCTGCATCCGCCAAGCAAAAACGTGCGCAAGCGCAGGTGGATGTGAGTGTGGTCACCCTGCCCATGGGCAAACACATTGAAATAGAACTACAAAACTTAAGCCACGACGGCCGTGGCGTAGGCCGTTGGCAGGGTAAAACCGTATTTGTAAATGGGGCGTTACAGGGAGAGACTGTAAGCGCCGAAGTGACCGCCGATCACAAAACCCACGCCGAAGCGCAAGTACTTGAAATTCATCAAGCCAGTGCTGATCGTATAGACCCTATTTGCCCAGTGTACGACACCTGTGGCGGCTGCCAGCTGCAGCATTTACAGCCGGCCGCTCAAGTGACGTTCAAACAAGCCGCTATTGCCGAACAATTGCGCCGTATTGGTTCTATAGAGGTGCCTGAATGGGTAGCTCCGATTACCAAGGCGAGCCAGGGGTACCGCCGCCGTGCCCAGTTAGCCACACGCTATTTTGCGGACAGTCGTACATTGTTAATGGGTTTTCGCCAGAGCGGCCATAAACACATTGTGCCCATTGATCAATGCCCTGTGCTGGAACCTGCACTGTCGGCTTTGCTAACGCCGTTGCACGATGCCTTAGTAAATTTGAGTCAGACGCAATGGGTAACCCACATTGAATTATTACAAGCACAAGACTTAGTGTGTGTGAGCTTGAAAGTGTCATCTGCTCTCAGCTCAGACGACCAACAGTTGATGGCTGCCTTTGCCGCTCAACATAATGTGAGTTTAGTGTGTCAGCAAACCGATGTTGATGACTTATGGTTACACGGCACTCCACAAGATCTAGTCTATACCTTGCCGGTAGAGGCCGATGCTAAGCCTTTAACCATGGATTTTTCTGTGAAAGATTTTGTGCAGGTGAATGCCCAAGTCAACCAAGCGTTGGTGACGCAAGCCCTAGATTGGTTACAATTGGATGCTGAAGATCAGGTATTGGATTTGTTTTGTGGAGTGGGTAACTTTTCTTTACCGATTGCCAATGCGGCACCGAGTGGCGCACAAGTGTTGGCTGTAGAAGGTGACTATGCCATGGTTAAGCAGGGCCGCAGCAATGCCCAAAACAACGGTTTAGGCAATGTGGACTTTATCCAAGCCGATTTATTTGAAGCCAGTGCACGCAAAAAGTGGCAAAAAAAGGCCATTAACAAGGTGTTGCTAGACCCACCCCGTGCCGGAGCTAAGGGCATTGCCCAGTTACTAAAAGGCCAGCCCCTTGAGCGTGTAGTGTATGTGTCTTGTAATCCGGCCTCTATGGCACGGGATTTAAAGGACCTACAAAGCCTAGGTTTAACGGTAGCCAAAGTCGGCTGTGTGGACATGTTTCCACACACCACTCACTTAGAAGTGATGGCCTTACTCATAAAAGAATAGAGTGTGAAATGGTACAGGTACGCGCAGTACACCCGATCCACGCGGACGGCAACATTGATATCCAAGCTTGGATGGCAGGTATTTCTGAACAGGTTGAACTGTTAGACACTAGCCGCCTACAGCGGGCCTGTGAATGGGCGCAAGACGTGCGTGATCGCGCCAGTGAGAGCGAAGATATTTGGGCAACAGCCGAAGTGGACTGTTTCCGCACAGGCCTAGAAATGGCCGAGATACTCACCACCCTGCAAGTCAACGAAGAGACCTTAGTGGCTGCCGTGTTGTATCGTGCGGTACGTGAAGAGAAAATGGCCCTTAAAGAGGTGAAAGAAGCCTTTGGTCCGGTAGTGGCACAGCTTATTGATGGCGTGTTACAAATGGCGGCCATTAGCAATTTGCAAAGTCCCACCCGCGACAATATTCTGGGCCAATCTAATGGCCAGCTGACTAATGTGCGCAAGATGTTAGTGAGTTTAGTGGATGACGTTCGTGTTGCTCTGATTAAGTTGGCAGAACGTACCTGTGCCATTCGTGCGGTAAAAAACGTAGATCGTAAAAAGCGTTATTTGGTGTCACGCGAAGTGTTTGACGTTTATGCGCCTTTGGCTCACCGCTTGGGTATTGGTGCCGTTAAGTGGGAGCTTGAAGACCTCTCTTTTCGTTATTTAAAACCCAACGCTTACAAAGAAATCGCCTCATTTTTGGATGAGCGGCGTATGGATCGCCAAGACTATATTGAACGTGTGTTAGGTAACCTAACAGAGCAACTCACGCACGCCGGCATTGTGCCGGATATCTCCGGTCGCGCAAAACACATTTATAGCATCTGGCGTAAAATGCAGCGTAAAAACATTGAGTTTTCTCAAGTCTACGACGTGCGCGCGGTGCGTATATTGGTGCCTGAGTTAACTGATTGTTATACCGCTTTGGGTATAGTGCATGGCTTGTGGCGCAACATACCCCAAGAGTTTGACGATTATATTGCCACGCCTAAAGAGAACGGCTACCGTTCCTTACATACCGCCGTTATTGGGCCAGAAGGTAAAGTGGTGGAAATTCAAATCCGCACCTTTGCTATGCATGATGAAGCCGAACTTGGTGTCTGTGCCCATTGGTTATACAAAGGCACAGACGTTAACAGCAACGGCAATTCCTACGATGACAAGCTTGCTTGGTTACGGCAAGTGCTGGAATGGCATGATGAAGTGGGTGACGGCAGTGAGTTTGTGGCCCAGGTTCAGGGCGACGTAGAGCAAGACCGCATTTATGTGTTCACTCCCGACGGTCATGTGGTGGATTTGCCGACCGGAGCCACGCCCATCGATTTTGCTTATCGCGTGCATACCCAAGTGGGTAATACCTGCCGCGGCGCTAAAATACATGGCCGTATTGTGCCCCTTACCTATAGCTTACAAACTGGCGACCAAGTGTCCATTATGACCGCCAAAGGTGGGGCACCAAGCCGCGATTGGATGAACCCTAACCTAGGGTATGTGCACGCTAGCCGCACACGCTCCAAAATCAGTCACTATTTCAAGCAGCAAGACAAAGATAAAAACTGTACTGCTGGGCGTTTGTTGGTGGAGCGAGAAATGCGTCGCATGGCTATTTCTGGCGTCGATTATGGCCAGTTGTCAACTACCATTAACTTTAAGTCGGCAGACGATATGTATGCTGCCTTGGGTGCTGGCGATTTGCGTTTGGCTCAAATCGTCAATGCCGCTCAGCAGCAGGTTGAACCGAGCTTTAAACCGAAGAAGCAGTTGGACTTAACGCTGCTTACGGGTAAATCTAAACCTACTTCGTCTGGCAGTGGTGATATTCAAATAGCCGGTGTGGGTAATTTGTTAACCACCCTAGCCAGTTGTTGTAAGCCGGTGCCTGGTGATGCCATTATGGGTTTTGTGACCCTCAATCGTGGCGTATCAGTACATCGACAAGACTGTCTTAATATCCTGAATATGGCGGAACAAGACCGTCAGCGCATTATCGACGTGGACTGGTCTAGCCAGAGTGAGCACACTTACCCTGTAGATATCTTTATTGAGGCCATCGACCGGCCAGGTTTGCTGAGCGAGGTGATTATGGTGCTTGGCAATGAGCATGTGAACTTAGGCAACGTTAACACGCAAGTGGATAAAACCACCCACTCGGCCACCATATCCATGACCATTGATATTCCTCGGTTAGACTTATTAGGCCGGATTTTGGACAAGATTAGTCAATTACCTAATGTATTGGACGTAAGGCGACGAAAAAATGGTTAATGCTAGCAACAGTAGCAGTGAACCCATGCAGCAACTACTGGATATTATGGCGCAGTTGCGTAACCCGGAGGGCGGCTGCCCTTGGGATTTAAAACAAGACTTTCGCAGTATTTTGCCCCACACCTTAGAAGAAGCCTATGAAGTAGCCGACGCTATTGAGTCGGATGATCGCCTGCAGCTGCGCGACGAGCTAGGTGATTTGTTATTTCAGGTGGTGTTTTATTGCCAGTTGGCACGCGAAGAAGGCAGTTTTGAGTTTGCCGACGTGGCGCAAACCATGGCCGACAAGTTAATTCGTCGTCACCCGCACGTGTTTGGCGAAGAGGTATCGGCAGGCTCAGGCACTATGGACGCCGAACAAGTATTACAACGTTGGGAGTCTATTAAACAAACAGAGCGGGACGCCAAACAGCAACACTCGGTGTTGGATGATGTACCTAACGCTTTGCCGGCAATGCAACGTAGTGCCAAGTTACAAAAACGTGCGGCTAATGTAGGTTTTGATTGGCCCGACGCCACCCCCGTATTAGCTAATATGGCCGAAGAACTGGAAGAAGTGCAGCAGGCCTTTGCCAGTGGTGACCTACAACATACGCTAGAAGAGTTGGGCGATTTGATGTTTGCCTGCGTTAATATGGCCCGCCACCTAAAACAAGACCCAGAGCAAGTGATGCGTGCAGCAAATGCTAAGTTTGAGCGCCGCTTTCGGTTCTTAGAAAAGCAATTGCTGGAGGCTGGTGAAGCGCTAGAAGACGTTAGCCTTGAACGCATGGATGCCGGCTGGGACGCCGCCAAATCACACGGCCTATAACACGGCTTAACCTGCTTATAACGGCTATCGGCCACATTAGCTATTGGTCTCGTGGCGCTGGTGCGTTTGATTCGGTACACTACGCGGCCACGTTACATTTGCCTCGCCAAATAGGGTTTCTTCGCAAGCAACTACAAACACATTAGAGTTGCTTGCGAAGGTATCCGAATTTAGTCGAATATGGATTGACTGAACTACGAGTGAATGACCAAATTATTTTAGTTTTTTTTGGAGTTAAATCATGAAGTTAATCCTTTTAGGAGCACCGGGTGCAGGCAAGGGTACGCAAGCACAATTTCTGACGGGCCATTACGGTATTCCACAAATTTCCACCGGCGACATGTTACGTGCGGCAGTAAAAGCAGGCACTGAGCTGGGCAAAATTGCTAAGCAAGTTATGGACACCGGCGGCTTAGTTTCTGATGAACTGATCATCAACTTAGTAAAAGAACGCATTGCGCAAGACGATTGTGCTAACGGCTTCTTGTTTGACGGTTTTCCTCGCACTATTCCACAAGCACAAGCCCTTAAAGATGCTGGCGTGGCGATTGACGCAGTGGTAGAAATTGACGTTGCTGATGCCGAAATCATTAAGCGCATGAGTGGCCGTCGGGTACATCCTGGTTCAGGCCGTACCTACCATCTGGTCTTTAATTCCCCTAAACAAGAAGGCAAAGACGACGTTACCGGTGAAGACCTAGTACAACGTGTGGATGATCAAGAAGACACAGTGCGTCAGCGCTTAAATGTTTATCATGAGCAAACCGCACCGTTGGTTGATTTCTACAAAACATTGATTGCCACCGAAGGCCCTTCTGCTCCGGCGTACCACTATATTGCTGGTGTTGGCAGTGTGAGTGATATTAAAGCGTCCGTGTTTTCGTCGCTCGATAAGTAAGCTTCACCATGACCCATATACTGGCCCTAGACACGTCGGGAACCGCCTGCAGTGTAGCATTGTGGAACGATAGCGGATTGTTGCTAGGGCTAGAAGAGCAAGCCGAACGTCAGCATACTAAGCGTTTGTTGCCGATGGTCAAGTCTTTGCTGGCACAAGCCGATGTGCAGATGGCTGACCTACAGGCCATCGCTTATGGTCGTGGACCGGGATCCTTTACCGGCATTCGTATTGCCGCGGGTGTGGCCCAAGGGTTAGCCTTTGGCTTGGACTGTCCAGTGGTCCCCGTTTCTACCCTCGCTGCGCAGGCCTTGCGCGCACACTTACAGCTTAAACAGCCGCAAAAATCCGCCTACGCGTGCAGCTTGGATGCGCGTATGGGTGAGGTGTATTGGGGCGAATATACGATTGATGAAAATCACCCTGAGCTGGCTTTAGCCGTGGTTGAAGAGCGCGTATGTGACCCACAACAGGTACAAGTGATGAGTGCCAGTTATGTGGCCTGTGGTAGCGGTATAGCATTGACCAGCATGCCAGTCGGCATATTGACGCAGGCTCAGCAGGTATTGCCTGAGCTAGAGCCTAGAGCCGAAGAAATGGCACGTTTGGCCGGCGCAGATTTTGCACTGGGCCGGGTGTGTCAACCAGAACACGCCTTGCCAGTTTATTTGCGTGACGAAGTCACCTGGCAAAAACTACCTCGTTACCAATAGGGGCTGACCATGGATTGGATGCAAGCCAGTATTATCGCCTTAATTCAAGGCATTACCGAATTCTTACCCATCTCAAGTTCGGCTCACTTACTCTTCCCTAGTTTATTATTTGGCTGGCCCGATCAAGGCTTAACCTTTGACGTGGCAGTACACTTGGGTAGTTTGTTGGCCGTGGTGATTTACCTGCGCGACGACTTGATCGCCATGACCCAAGGGCTGTGGCAGTGGCAGCAACAAAAGCGCCTTAATAGCCATGCGACCTTAGCGCTGATGCTTATTGTGGCCACCTTGCCTGCGGTGTTTTTTGGTTTGGTGCTCAAAGATTGGATAGAGGTGAATGCCCGTGCATTGTGGGTGGTGGCAGCCACTACGTTGGTGTTTGGTTTGTTGTTGGGTTGGGCCGATTGGCGCAGCCGTAGAACTCATTCTATGGCCGCTATGAGCTGGCGTCATACGCTGCTTATAGGGTTGGCCCAAGCCTTGGCTCTATTGCCCGGAACCTCACGTTCTGGCATTACCATGACTGCGGCATTAATGTTGGGTTACCAACGCCAAGCCGCAGCTCGGTTTTCGTTTTTAATGTCTATTCCTATTATTTTGGCCGCAGCCTTACTCATGAGCTTAGACTTGGCAACCAGTGATGTGGCTATTGCTTGGGTGCAGATGACCATTGCCTTTGTGGTGTCGTTTGCCAGTGCCTGGTTATGTATTGTGTTGTTTATGCAAATCATAAGCCGTATGGGTATGTGGCCCTTTGTGGTGTATCGATTATTACTAGGAGCGGGCCTGTGTTGGTTGCTGATAAACAGCCAAGCATAGCGCTTGTGGCTGCGGGTTTTCAAACCCAAGAGAAGGCCCTCGCCCAACTGTTACAGTTGCCGCTGATTAATAAAAACAACCCTGCTTATGAGTTGCTGTTACGGTTTACTAATGACGGCTTAGGATTAGAGCCGGTGGATGGCCGTAGCGGCGCAGTAAGGGTTGATTTTGCGGCAGGAAAATCACGTCATCGCCGTGTTTATGGCGGTGGCAAAGGTCAACAAATTGCCAAGGCGGTTGGCGTGCAAGGCGCCGTACGGCCTAGCGTGTTAGATTTGACCGCCGGTTTAGGTGGCGATGCATTTGTGTTGGCCAGCTTAGGTTGTCAGGTGGCGCTGGCCGAGCGTCAGCCTGTGGTACGAGCCTTATTGGCCGATGGGCTTGCACGTGGGGTATTGGATATTGATGCGGGTGACATTGTTGCCGCCATGACGTTACATCAAGGCGATGCTTTGAACGTGATGCAGGCGTGGCAAGGTGTTGCGCCGCAAGTGATCTACTTAGACCCCATGTTCCCGCATACGGGCAAATCTGCCCAAGTGAAAAAAGAAATGATGTTATTTCGCCAGCTGGTTGGCACTGATGACGACGCCGACAAGATGCTCGGCCCAGCCCGGGCCTTAGCGAGCCATCGCGTGGTGGTAAAACGGCCCAGAATTGCGCCAGATTTAGCTGACCAAAAGCCCACCTATCGGCTGGAAGGCAAAGCCAATCGGTTTGATATTTACGTTAACCAAAGTTTTACTAAATAACGCAGCTCCGTCTTTGCTGAAGCCACAGTCCACTCCTCAGTCTTTGCGAAGGCCGCAGGCCTGTGGCAATCCATGCACTAATAATGCGGCGGTGGTTGATTAGCCTCTGGGCCACCTTGTCCCGCATCAGCAGCCAGCTGCAAATTGGTCATTTGTTGAGCTAATAAGCCTAATGCACGATCCAGTCGCGTCAGGTCTTTTTGTTGTTCGCTCACCACGGCATTTAAGCTGTCTATAGTCTGTTCTTGGAAGGCGAGTTGTTGCTGTAATTCGATGATATCGGCGGCATTATCCATGATAATCTCAAGAAGTTGCATAAAAGTGATGTTTTATAAATCAAGTGTTTGATTGGTGGCGGGTTTTTCTATAACCTTGATTGATTGTACTGCTTTATGGTTGTCTGTGATATGGATATAGGCGGCCCTAAGTAGTACATATGTGATTATAACTACCACAATAATAAGAGATATCGAGTCATTATGAGACGTACATTATTTATCTACAGCTTCATTATTAGTTTATTAGCCGCCCTAGCACTGCCTTTTATTTTTGACGAAGTGGTGCAAGGTTCCAACATAGTCGCCACCCAATTTGAACTTGTGGCTGCCGTAAGTTTTATCATGTTTTGGGTAGCTACTTTGGCCACCGGAGTTAAGTTTATTACATCCTACGTAGAAGACGAGGCCCGGTGGGACGAGATGGACGATGATCCAAATCGCGAGTCTGGCACGGTAAAATGGTTTAACGTTACCAAAGGTTTTGGTTTTGTAACCCGTGATCAGGGCGATGATGTGTTTGTACACTTTCGTTCGATTCGTGGCAAAGGCCATCGCTCGTTGTTAGAAGGCCAACGTGTGCGCTTTAGCGTCACCGAAAGCGACAAGGGCCTACAGGCCGAAGACGTCTCTATCGTGGGGTAACGCCCATGGGCTAGGCCAGCCTAGCCCTGTTTGAACTTTTGTGTCCCAATATGGAATAGGAAACAATTTATGCAAAACGAAAATGCTCAACACGACCATTATAACGACGAAATTGATTTAGCCGATCTAGTGCGATCGTTGTGGGATGGCAAATGGTTAGTGATAGGCGTAACCTTTCTGACGACGTTGCTGGCAGTGGCTTATTTGATGCTCTTGCCAAAGACTTACACCGGCAGCCTACCCATCACACCAATTAGCCAGGCTGATCTTGAAATATACCAAGAGTTTAATGCCAGCCAATTCATGCCCATTACTCAACAAAAGTTGTTAGATTTATTTATTGAAGATCTTATAACGTATGACGGTATCGAGGCAGCGATGTTATCCCTGGATTTCGTTAAAAAAGAAACTGGCGAACGTGCTTCCGATTTTTTAGCACGGGTGCGTCGCGATGCCTATTATAATTTTACTGTGGTGCCTCCTAGCCGAGATGATGAAAAGGCATACCGACCTAATTGGACGATTGAAATCACAACTCACGAAATGCTTTTGGCAGACCAAGTGTTGAGAAGGGCATTTGCCCAAGCGCATACTAGTGTAAATACATTACTTAACCAGCAGTTTCAGAGGTTAAGTGCGATGAAGAAAAGGGCAATTCACATCTCTTTGGAAGATATTGCCATAGCGCAAAACAATGCCATTGAACAATATGACCTAAAACTGACGGAACGTTTGGCATTTTTGGCAGAACAGGCGGGTATAGCGCGAGTCCTTGATCTTGCAAAAGATACACTCTCTTCCCACGATTATACTACTTCATCGGCTGAAGTCACTGCTGTGAAAACCAAAGAGCCCTTCTATTTGCGTGGCTATATTGCTATTGAAAAGGAAATTGAGACCTTGAATGCCCGAACGTCTCCAATTCCATTTATTAACGAATGGGTGAGTCTTAACGCTCAAAAACAGGCCCTTCTATCTGATAAAACCGCCGAACGAGCAGAGCTAACGTTTGCTCAAACTCCTATCGGTCATGATGACTTTCGAGCGACAACATATGACCTAGCTTCAATCCAGTACACATCCAAAACTAAGTCTACTTTAGTGTTGGCTCTATCGATTGTGTTGGGCGGCATGCTTGGTATATTTGTATTATTAATTCGCAACGCGGTCATACGTAAAGACTAAACTCTTACCGCTATGTAAACGCAAGACAGGAGCCAGACTATGGCCTACATACAACAACTGTCTTGCTCCATCGACGCGGGCCTCGGCCCTACCGCCAAGATTGGCCTGATCGTATTACAAACCGACCAGACTATTGAGCATGAATTTCGTCAGTTACTCAATATTGATGGGGTTGCCTGCTACCACTCTCGTATTGCCAATGCCATGGCAGTGACGCCACAAACACTGGCGCAAATGACCGCCGATTTACCTGTTGCCGCAAGCCTTCTACCTTCTGAATTTGAGTTTGACGCCATCGGTTATGCCTGTACCTCAGGTGCCACTGTGATTGGCGAAGAGGCTGTGGCCGCGGCGATTCAGCACCACCACCCACATGCCAAGGTAAGTAACCCGTTAACGGCGTGTAAAACCGCTTGTGATGCCCTTGGCTTAACACGTATTGCCTTGCTTACGCCCTACACGCCTGAGGTTACGCAGGCCCTTGCTGATAATTTACACAGCTCGGGTATTCACATAGCCACTACCGGATATTTCAACTTAGAAGACGACTTTACCGTAGGTAGAGTGACTTCGGCGAGTATCTTAGAGGCGGTGTTAGCACTGGGCCAAAACATCGATTGCGATGGTGTATTTGTGTCTTGCACTAGCTTACGGGTGGCGGGCATTATTGCCCAAGCCGAGTCCATACTGGGCAAGCCAGTGATCTCCAGCAATCAAGCGCTAGCTTGGCACTTGTTGAGTTTGGCAGGCGTCGCGCCACCGGCAACTCACTTTGGTCGTTTATTTCAACACTCTCTTTAGCAGGACAAAGGCCATGACCAAAACACTCCCTAAACACGCCAAAGTAGTGATTATCGGCGGCGGTATTCACGGTTGCTCGGTGGCCTATCATTTGGCTAAAGCGGGCTGGACGGATGTGGTGTTGTTGGAGCGTAAGCAGCTGACCTGCGGCACCACGTGGCATGCTGCGGGCCTAGCAGGCCGTTTACACGGCGGCCATGCCACGACGGCCTTCTCGCAATATGGCGTGGATCTTTATCCTGAGCTAGAACGCGAAACCGGTCAAGCCACAGGTTTTGTGCAATGTGGTTCAATTTCTGTGGCTAGCCAACCTGAACGCCTGCGTGAACTACGCCGCCAAGCGGATTTTGCGATGCTTAACGGTATATCAGCGGCAGAATTAAGCGTGGATGAAATCCTCAAACGTTGGCCGTTGATGAATCCAGACGGCATTGTGGGTGGCATTCACGTGCCCAGCAATGGCTACATTAACCCTATAGATTTGACCATGGCTTTGGCTAAGGGCGCGCGATTACACGGCGCACAATTATTTGAACAAACCAAAGTGCTCGATGTAGTGGTGTCGAGCGGCAAGGCCACTGCCGTGATTACCGAGCAAGGCTTAATAGAGGCCGATTTTGTGGTTAACTGCGGTGGTATGTGGGCACGGGAGTTGGGCCGACAAAGCGGCGTTAATGTGGCCACTCATGCGTGTGAACATTACTACCTTGTGACCGATACCATCGAAGGTCTTACGCCCGATTTACCGGTACTAAGGGCCTACGACGACTGCACTTATTTTAAACAAGACGCCGGTAAGCTGTTGTTTGGTTTTGCCCATAACAAGGTCAAACCTTGGGGCATGGACGGTATTAGCGAAGATTTCTGTTTTGATTCCCTACCGTTTATCGATGACGACGTTATGGACGTGTTGGAGCTCGCCATGAAACGGGTGCCAGCGTTGGAAACAGCAGGCATTCGCACCTTTTTTAACGGTCCAGAAAGTTACTCCTACGATGGTAATTTCACCTTAGGCGAAGCCCCAGAGGTGAAGAACTACTTTGTTTTAGCCGGCGTAAATTCTACTGGTATCCAGTCTGGCGCTGGCGCTGGCCGTGCGTTAGCACAGTGGATTATGCAAGGCTATGCCCCCATGGACCTTAATGACATGGACCCGGCGAGAATCCAGACCTTTCAGACCCGCGATCTCTATTTACAAGCCCGAGCGCCAGAAACAGAAACCCGCACTTATGCCATGCACTGGCCTAACTACCAGCGTGACACAGTTCGTGGCTTACGTAAGAGCCCGTTTTACTACACACTAAAGCAGCAGGGTGCTTGGTTTGCTGAGCAGCAGGGCTGGGAGAGGCCGGCGTGGTTTGCACCTCAGGGCGAGACCCCGGTAACCGATTATAGTTTTCATCGGCCTAAGTGGTTTGAGTACGCACAGCAGGAGCAACAAGCTGCCCGTGAAGCTGTGGCCTTGTTGGACTATTCCATGTTGGGAAAGTTGTGGGTAGAGGGGCCTGGGGCAGAGCAATTTTTGCAGCGTATGTGCACTAACAATATGGCAATGAAGGTTGGGCAAGTGGTCTACACACTAATGCTCAACCCCCGCGGAGGTATCGAAAGTGATGTGACCATCGCGCGTTTTGCGGCCCAAAAGTTTATGGTCATGAGTTCTATGGCCCGCACACGCCGTGACCACTTATGGTTTAAAGCCCACCTGTTAGCGCAAGACGATGTGGTTTTACACGATGCCACCAGCGCCTACGGGGTGTTATCAGTGGTCGGCCCTAAGAGCCGAGAGTTAATGGCAGGCCTTGCCGATATCGATATGAGCAATGAGTCCTTTCCATTTGCTAGCTTGCAACACCTCTACCTAGGCCATGCCCCTTGCTGGGCTCAACGGGTGTCGTTTACGGGTGAATTAGGCTGGGAGATTTTTGTCACCCCAGACTTTGCCGACTATGTGCTGCAGCTGTTGCTCGATAAAGGCCAAGCTTTGGGTGTGCGGCTGATGGGTGGTGAAGCTTTGAACGCTCTGCGCATCGAAAAAGGCTACTTACACTGGGGTCACGATGTGTCTTACACAGATGCACCGCATCAGGTGAACTTAAACTTCGTGTGTAAACCCAGCCAAATAACTCCCTTTTTAGGCCAGACGGAGTACGAGCAACGACGTGACGCTGCTCTAGGTCCCTATTTGTGTCATTTGGTTCTGGAAGATAGCCAGCCGATGCTGCATCACAACGAAACTGTGTTGAGAAATGGTAAGATCGTTGGGTTTGTTACTTCAGGCGCCTATGCGTATCACAGTCAAGCGGCGGTGGCGGTGTGCTTATTGCAGTTGCCTGAGGGAACTAACGACAAACAGTGGCTTGCCAAGGGTCAGTATAAGGTACGTATCGAAGGCCAGAATTATGCCGCTAAGGTAAGCTTAAAGCCGAGTTTTGATCCACGTAACCTGCGTTTAAAGGCTTAGCTTGAGCCTAGACCTCACTAATGAGAGAGTGTAAACATGGATACATTGGTTACGCCAGCTTGGCTGGCAGAGCATCAGTCGTTAGTTAAACTTGTGGATGCTTCTTGGTATCTGCCTGCCTCTGGCCGTGATGCCAGGCTCGAATACGCTAGCGGCCATATTCCCGGTGCTGTGCATTTTGATATTGATGAGTGTGCGGCTAAGAGTGACTTGCCCCATATGCTACCCAGTGCCCAGCAATTTGCCGACTATGTCACCAATTTGGGTATTAGCAATGATGATCAGATTGTCATCTACGATGGCCATGGCCTATTTTCTGCGGCTCGCGTTTGGTGGATGTTTAGGTTATTTGGCTGCCCACAGGTTGCTGTGCTCAATGGTGGTATGCCGGCCTGGGTGGCAGCGGGGTATGGCTTGCAGGCCGGTGTGAGTCAGCCAGCGCCTGGCCACTTCCATGCCTATGCCCAGTTTAACCAAGTGGTGGACGCGGATTATGTGTTGCAAGGCCTGTCCCAGTCGCAGACCTTAGTGTTGGATGCCCGCTCGGCGGCACGCTTTACTGGTCAAGAACAGGAAGCCCGCAAAGGTCTGCGTAGCGGCCATATGCCCGGTGCATACAGCCTACCTTTTACCCACTTGCTAGATGCCAGACAGTGTTTACTACCCCTTGATGAGTTGCGGCAGACCTTGGCGCCTTACATAGGTCAAGGGGAGGTTATTACCAGCTGTGGTTCGGGGGTGACTGCGGCGGTGTTAGTGTTGGCGCTGCACTTGTGTGGTGATGACCTAGTTAAACTTTATGATGGTTCTTGGAGTGAATGGGGCGGTCGCCAAGACTTGCCCGTGGCCACCGCTTAACTTAGCCAAGCTCACTAAAGATGTCCTCAATGGTGAGCTCAAACAGGCGTGCAGCTTTGAAGGCTAAGGTAAACTGGGGTCAAATTTACCTTTTTCTATAGCGA
Source organism: uncultured Oceanospirillaceae bacterium (assembly GCA_965366045.1). Taxonomy (GTDB): domain Bacteria; phylum Pseudomonadota; class Gammaproteobacteria; order Pseudomonadales; family Balneatricaceae; genus Njordibacter. The sequence continues at coordinate 3,444 of CBDUDU010000004.1, read as the reverse complement.
CAATGGTTTGTCTTGAAACGTTCAGTTGGGTGGCTAAGTCGGCTTGTGTCCAGCCTTTATCTGCCCGTAAAAGTTTGAACCGATTATTCAATCACTCAAATGGTTGTTGAGTGCCAAATGGCACCTCGCTTTACAAAGCAGGGGCATACTAAAGGGTTTTTAAATTCGCAACTATCGAAGAACCGACATATTGGTATACCATATACCAAAAAATAGATTACCAATCGAGAATAACTTTGCCACTGTTGCCTGATCGCATGACATCAAAGCCTTGTTCAAAATCGGCAGCGGCAAAACGGTGGGTTAAAATAGGTTCGATGTTGAGGCCCGACTGCAACATCGATGACATTTTATACCAAGTGTCATACATCTCGCGGCCATAAATGCCTTTAATAGTCAGGCCTTTAAAGATGACTTGGCTCCAGTCGATGGCTGTTTTATCACTCGGCAAACCTAACATCGCAATTTTACCGCCATGGTTCATAGTCGACAGCATTTGCTCAAGGGCAGGCATGGCACCTGACATTTCGAGCCCCACATCAAAGCCTTCTTTCATGTTGAGTTGTTGCATTACGTCCGTGAGCTGAGTGTTGCTCACGTCCACTGCACGGGTTGCTCCCATCTTTTCCGCCAACGCCAAACGGTACGGGTTAACGTCGGTCACTACCACGTTGCGGCTACCGGCATGGCGGGCAATGGCAGCCGCCATAACACCAATGGGTCCAGCGCCGGTAATCAACACGTCTTCACCCACTAAATCAAAGCTCAATGCCGTGTGAGCGGCATTACCTAAAGGGTCAAATATAGCAGCGTGGTCATTGTCTATTTCGTCGGCCACGGGGAATACGTTCTCGGCCGGCAAACTTAAGTATTCGGCAAATGCGCCGTTACGGTTCACTCCAACGCCCACAGTGTGGATACACAAGTGTCTGCGGCCGGCGCGGCAATTGCGACAATGGCCACAGGTAATGTGGCCTTCGCCCGAGACGCGCAAGCCTATTTCGAAGCTGGTAACTTTATCGCCCATGGCGACTATTTCGCCGACAAACTCATGGCCTATTGTCATGCCTATGGGGATGGTTTTTTGCGCCCATTGGTCCCAATTATAGATATGAACATCGGTGCCACAAATGGCGGTTTGCATGACTTTAATTAACACGTCATTATGGCCATATTGGGGTACGACAACCTCACCCATCCATAAGCCTCTGGAGGCCTTTTGTTTGGTAAGGGCGCGCATGGTGGCGGTCATACAATCACTCCTAAATCGCGCCCAACCGCGATAAATGCCTCTAGCGCCAGATCAATTTGCTGGTCGCTTAAGGCCGCAGACATTTGTGTACGAATACGTGCCTGGCCTTGTGGGACCACGGGAAACGAAAAGCTCACAACATGAATACCAAGGCCTTGCATTTGTTGAGCAAATTGACTCGCCAGTTGGGCGTCGTCTAACAAGATAGGCACAATGGCATGGTCTTTACCTAATAGCTCAAAACCTGCGTTAGCCAGCCCATTGCGTAGTCGTTGTGTATTGTTGATGAGTCGTTGACGCAAAGTTTGCTCTTGCTCAACGATATCCAGTGCCGCTAATGTGGCCGCGCATATTGGCGGGGCTAGGGCGTTAGAAAATAGGTATGGCCTAGAACGCTGGCGCAGCCACTCAACTACTACCGCATTGGCGGCTACGTAACCTCCTGACGCGCCACCTAGGGCTTTGCCAAAGGTGCCTGTCATAATGTGGACTCGGCCCATAACGTTACAGTATTCGTGGCTACCACGGCCATTATCACCCATAAACCCAACCGCATGGGAATCATCCACCATTACTAAGGCGCCATACCGCTCCGCCAAATCACAAATGGCGCTTAAGTTGGCGATACTGCCATCCATGGAAAACACACCGTCGGTTACAATGAGTTGCGTGCGACTGTCTGAGCTTTGCTCTAAGCAACGCTCTAGCTCTTGCATGTTGTTATTGGCATATCGTAGTCGCTGTGCTTTACATAAGCGCACACCATCAATAATGCTGGCATGATTCAAACTATCACTGATGATCGCATCGTTGGCATCTAATAAGGCTTCAAATAACCCCGTATTGGCGTCAAAGCAAGAGGAGTATAAAATGCTGTCTTCAAACCCTAAGAAAGCGGCTAGCCGCCCTTCGAGTTGTTGGTGAAGTTCTTGTGTGCCACAAATAAACCGCACTGACGCCATGCCAAAACCATGCTTATGTAACGCGCCTTGGGCGGCAGCGATTAACTTTGGGTGATTAGCCAAGCCTAAGTAGTTGTTGGCACAAAGATTAATCAGCTGTTTGTTGTCGGTGGTGATGGCCGCTTGCTGTTGAGAGCTGATTGGAGTTTCGTGCTTATACAGGCCTTGCTCGTGTAATTGCACGATATCATTGCTTAAGCGTTGGCTTAGTTGTTCTAATGCAGGCGTAGGTGAAAGGTTTTGTAACATGAGTTTAGTCCCTAATAGGTGTGCGCTTTATCGCTAGCGATTTGGCGGTAGGCAATAATGCAATGAAACACCGCTTCTACTTCGCCGCAGTTAAAATAGCTATGGGGCCGGTCGGCACAAAAGCGTAAACAGTCCATTGCGGCTAGGGTAAAGTGCTTATCCTGCACTTCAACAATCAGTTGACCCTGCATTAGGCTTACAATTTCAATCACTCCGTCTGCGTGGGCCTGGGACACGTAGTGATTGCCAGGCTGAATACGTGCAATTTGTACGTCAAAGCTGCATTGCTCGGGTATTTCGGTCATGGCATGAGCCACAAACTGGCCATCGGGGCTGGTGACGTCGGCTTGCTCATTAAAACGCGTCAACTGTGGCTGCATGTCTTGATTAAGCAGGGTAGAAAACGGCACACCTAAGCCATTGGCAATTTTCCATATAACCGATAAGGTCGGGTTGCCTTCACCGCGTTCAATTTTGCCTAGGGTCAACTTAGTCACGCCAGCGCTTTCGGCTAATGCTGCCAATGATAGCTTGTTGATTTGGCGCAATTGCCTTAAGCGCTGACCAAAACGTTGGCCTGCTATTTTAAAACCGTGATCGGGGAGAGTGTTCGACATAGGGCTTGAGCTATATGAGAATGATTAACGTAAGCTGAATTGTATATTAAAGTATACCAATGGTAAATTATTAATTATTCATGGCGGTAGTGGGGCTGCATCCGTCAATGTGGACTGTGGGGTTTTTGGATAAACAGAATGTACAAGGGTAGAGTGACATTGGCAGTTTACAGCCAATGGGTGCTGGTATCTCTATCTATTCGGAAGCATTCGGAAAGACTAAAAAAAGCAGGCATAAAAAAAGACCAGTTACTGTTAAGTCGCTGATCTTTCTCTAAAAATGTGCATGGTACCAGTGCCCGGACTCGAACCGGGACGCCGCGAAGCAACGGATTTTGAATCCGTCGTGTATACCAATTTCACC